>NZ_LDVA01000316.1:0-3929 GCF_050768715.1 Burkholderia sp. ZZQ-2
GAGCCACTCCCTCTTCCACCGTGATGCAGTGACATCGGCGTCGTTCAGAACACTCAAGCACAAGATCAGTTGCAGGATACGCAAGGTGGTGCTAATTCAGGAGCCATTCGTGCTCGGCCTCGTCGCTGACGCGTTCGAAGGCGGCGTCCAGTCTGCCCCCGGTCGCCCTACCCGGCTGCCTTGGCTCTAATGTGCTGGCGACCGGATCTGCGAGGAAACGTCGACGCAGGCGATATACGGTGGTGCAGTGAACGCCTAATAGCTGTGCTGCTCGTTCAGCCTGCTGTCGGGAAAGCACGCCGTTGCCAAGCGGTCGAAGCACGGACGCAATCTTCGCTGCTCGAGCGGCCCGCTCGTCGATCGAAGCCATATGGATTCCTATCAATCTACGCGAAACGTTTGCTAGCAGTATTAAAGAACACATGCAACGTGCTAGCAACGTTAGTGAACATTGGCCAAATTTCTGTTGCAGAAACGCAACGGCTAAGCCGCCGCCAGAAAACTTCAAAAAGCCCCTGTTCGCCAAGGCTTCTTTGAGAATTTCCGCTAGCAACGTTTCTGAACGCGGCTAGCACTAATAATGAACGCCTACAGTAGTTGACGAAGGTCAACCTGTCAGAAACCGCCCGTGCGAAAAATTACCGTGTACGAGAACGTCAGTCGCCATAGGGAGACATTCATGAACACCAGCACGTCACCCGTCCAGGCCATCCGCGCTCCTCAGCGAGTGCTGATCGCCGTCGACGGTTCGACCGCATCCGCCCATGCACTCGCGTATGCCAAAGCGCTCTCCCCATCGAATGCAGCGGTGCACATCGTCAGCGTTGCGGAAAATCCGAGAACGCTCTTCCCGCTCGGATCGAAAACCATGGCGTTCCTCGAATCCGCGCGCGTCGAATTGCTCAGGGATGCTTCTGATGCGCTGTCGCGCGCGAAAGCCGCACTGGATCGCGACGACCTCGTCATCGACACGGAAGTCGTCGACCTGGCCGCCCATGGCGGGGATGTCGTGAATGCACTGGCCGACAGCGCGCAAACCTGGCAGGCCGAACTCATGATCGTCGGTGCACGTCAGCATCATGGCTTGCTCGGATGGGTCGAAGGGACGGTTTCCGGCCCGCTCGGCAAACTCGTCGGGTGCCCGCTGCTCATCGTTCCGGAAGGTTTCGCGTCGGTTGCCGAGCACGTGCCACGGCGGATGCTATTCGCCGTCGACGGAAGCGAGATTGCACTCGACGCATTGCGGACGGGGTTGACATTCTCGCGGGCCGACACTGAATTCCGTGCGATATACGCGGTTGATCCCCCCCCAATGCTGGGCGACTTCGTCCTTGGCGGGGCACTGGAAGAAGCATTGATCGGCGAAGGAAATCATGTACTCCAGGTTGCCACGGCCATACTCGAAGGCACGGCCAGACATGCGCAGTCGCAACTCATTCACGCAGATCGAACCGGCGCGGACGTTTCCCATCTGATCGTGCGCGACGCACTCGAATGGAATGCGGACATGATCGTCATGGGCACTCACGGGCGGCGAGGCGTGACGGGCTGGCTCGTCGGCAGCGTGGCCGGGCGCGTGGCGCGCATCACGAAGACACCGGTCCTGCTCGTCCATGCGTCGCGTGCGTGACGCGCTTCGTCGTCACGCATCCGCACCCACGGCGTGGAACAGCTCCTCCTCCTGGGCGCAATGCAGGCGCACGATCGCTTCGAGCCCGTACAGCAAGCGCTGTATCGCCTGCACCTGCATGGCATTCGTTCCGTCGCGCGGCAGGTCGGCGACCGTCTGCCGGAGCGATCGGATCATCTTGAATATCTCCCGGTGTGCGCCGCTCATGGCCGCCAGTGGATCCTCGCCGCCGAGCAGCGGTGCAATACGCGCGTAGACCTCCAGATCGTCGGCGCGTTCGTGCGGCAGCAGCCGTTCGTCGAGCGAGTCGATCATGTGGACCAGCTCGCTGGCGATGGCGGCCCCGGATAGTCCCGGCAGACGATCCGCGAGATCCCTGATCTGGTCCAGCAACGGTGACAATGCCGTGTGCTCGCGCCTGAGCTGCTCGACGTCGACATCGTCGAGCCGGGCGTTCGTCGGCCTCGGGCGATCCAGCAACACGCGCAACGCATTGACGATGACGGCGACGTCGATGACTTCCTGAATCACCGCGCCGGCAATCGGCTGCAGGAATCCGGCCGCCGCAATCGTCATCGCGACGACCGACAGCGACATGCCGGCCACCACGCTCTCGAGTGCGATTCGGCGCGACCGTCGCGCGATACGTATCGCATCCACGAGTCGATCCAGCCGATCGACCAGCAATACCACGTCGGCCGCTTCGGATGACGCGGCCGCCCCCCGCGCACCCATCGCGATACCGACGTCGGCGGCCGCCAGCGCCGGCGCGTCGTTCACGCCGTCGCCGACCATGATCGTCACGCCCTCCTTGCGCGCGGCCTGAATCGCGACGAGCTTGTCCGTCGGCGTCTGCTCGGCACGCACGTCGGTGACACCCAGCAACTCGCCGACGGCCTGGGCGATGTCCCGCCGGTCGCCGGTGAGCATGACGAGGCGCTCGACGCCTTCGCGCTTGAGCAGCCGCAATGCCCGCGGTGTTTCCAGCCGCACCTGGTCGGCCATTTGAATCGCGCCGATCATGACGCCATCCACGCCGACGAATACGGCAGCCCCGCCCTCGCTGACGACTCGCGCCAGGAATGCGTCGCTCCACGGCGCAATCGTCGCGCACACAGACACGTATTCGAACTTGCCGATTGCAACGGTCCGGTTGTCGACCTGGCCCGTCACGCCTTCGCCGGCTGTTTCGATGACGGCCGACGGCAGCGACAGATCGATGCGACGTTCACGCGCCGCGACCGTCAGCGCGTCCGAGATGATATGGCCCGATGCTTGGGCCAATGACGCTGCAAAACGCAGCACATCGTCCGCTGCGACGTCCGCGCCGCATTCGATCGCAACGATGCGCGCCCGTCCTCCCGTCAGCGTCCCGGTCTTGTCGAAGAACAGAATTGTCGCTTGCGCAAGACGCTCCAGCGCACCTCCGCCCTTGACCAGAATGCCGCGTTTCGAGCAACGCGACATGCCGGATACGATGGCGACCGGCACGGCGAGGATCAACGGACACGGCGAGGCCACGACGAGCACGGCAAGCGCACGTGCGACGTCGCCGGTCAACAGCCACGCGATACCCGCGACGAGCAGCGATGCGAGCACGAAGAACGCTGCGTAGCGATCCGCGAGACGCACGGACGGACTGCGCTCGCGTTGCGCACGCTCGACCATGCGAACGATGCCGGCAAACGTGCTGTCGCCTGCCGTCGCGCAGGCAACCATTTCGAACGGCGCGCCGGCGTTGACCACGCCGCTGCATGCGGTTTCCCCGGAACGGCGTCGCAGGGTGGACGATTCGCCCGTCAGCATGGACTCGTCCAGTTCCGCGTCGCCGGTCAATGTGCCGTCGACGGGCACGAACTCGCCGCTCCGCACGAGCAGCCTGTCGCCGGGGACAAGGGTGTCCGGCGCAACCGAGAGCCATTCCCCGTTCTCGAAACGGGTCGCCTGCCGGGGAACGCGGCCGAGCAGTGCGCTCATCTCGCGTTGCGCGCGGTCCTGCGCATACCGCTCCAGCGTCCGCCCGCTCGCCAGCATCAACGCAATCACGGCCGCCGCAAGCGTTTCGTCGAGCACGACCGCCAGCGCGATCGCGAGCCACGCGAGCACGTCGATGCCGGCCTGCCGCCTCATCACGGCCTTGACTAGCGAGACCGTCAATGCGAGCAGGACCGGCAGCGTCCCCAGCAGCCAGGCGAATCGCGCGAGCGACGGCTGGCCGAACGCCACGCATACGCCGCCGCCGGCGAGCGTGGCGGCCGCCAGAATCAGCAACACGAGATCGATCGACCAGGGGACTCGG
>NZ_LDVA01000317.1:0-88280 GCF_050768715.1 Burkholderia sp. ZZQ-2
ACCTTGCGTATCCTGCAACTGATCTTGTGCTTGAGTGTTCTGAACGACGCCGATGTCACTGCATCACGGTGGAAGAGGGAGTGGCTCAATCCGTCAGCCGACTACTGCCGGGTGCACCACAGCCTGCTCGAGACTGTTCCGCAATCGATTTTTGCCAGAGCTCCGAATTTCGACGCCGCGCTGCGGGCGATATCACGTTATCGATGCCCACCGCTCAGGCTGAGCAAAACATTACGCTAGCAGTATTAGTGAACATTGCTAGCACTCCTTTGGGCGCGGCTAGCATTGATTGTGAACTTCTACACGGGCCAAGATGATTCGCACGTTATTGAGCGATGAAGTATGGGCACGAATCGAATCTGTCTTGCCGGGCAAGGAAGGCGATCCGGGGCGCACGGCGACCGACAATCGTTGGTTTGTCGAGGCTGTCCTCTGGATCGGCCGGACCGGCTGCCCGTGGCGCGATTTGCCGAAGGCGTTCGGCCGATGGCACACGGTGTACATGCGTTTCTCCAGGTGGCGTCGCAAGGGGGTGTGGGAACGCGTGATCCACGCCGTGGCCGACGAAACCGAGATCAAGCATGTGTTGATCGATTCGACCATCGTGCGCGCACACCAGCACTCGTCCGGCGCTCGAAAAAAAACGGACCGCAAGCGATCGGTCGCTCGCGAGGTGGACTGACCACCAAGTTGCACTTGGCTGTCGATGACGCCGGACGTCCCCTGCGGTTGATTGCCACCGAGGGACAAGTTTCCGATATTTCGTGCGCGAATGAACTCGTTGAGCATTTGCGTACCGGCGCGGTCATCGCTGACAAGGGCTACGACTTGAACGCCTTTGTGGAGAGTATCCGCAGTACGCGTGCGAAGGCCGTAATCCCGCCGCGTTCGAACCGGAAGACCAAGCGTCGCTATAGCCGCGTGCTGTATCGGACCCGGAACATCGTCGAACGCTTTTTCAGTCGCATCAAACATTTTCGTCGTGTCGCCACTCGCTATGACAAGCTCGCAGGAAACTATCTCGCCTTCGCTTCGCTTGCCTGTGCCTTTGGACCGCTCGTGAGAATGTGAACAGGGCCTAGGGTCGCGTTTCGGCCGGTTCCTAAGGCCTCGTGGCCAGATTAATCGGGTTAGTATTCAATTAACGCTGGTAGCTTGAAGAAGGTTTGCATCAGAAAGAAACCGTAGCTTGCATCAGTCAATAATTCAGGGGGCTCCGATGACGAATGATCCTGCCGGCTCGACTTGGAAAAAATGGGACTTGCACGTCCACACTCCGTTGTCGGTCGTCCACAACTACCCCGGCACCAGCTACGACGATGCGTGGGAGGCCTTCCTTCAAGACCTCGAGGCCCTGCCACCCGAGTTCAAAGCCATCGGTATCAACGACTACATCTTCATAGATGGCTACGAGCGAGCGCGCAAAGCCAAGCTCGAGCAAAACCGGCTCAAAAATATCGACCTGCTGCTGCCCGTCATCGAGCTGCGTTTGGACAAGTTCGCCGGGGTGGTTAAGAAGGAGAAGGACGGTACCTACTCGCAGTCCGGCTGGAACCGCATCAACCTGCACGTCATCTTCGACGCGATGGACCCTGAGGTCATCCAGCAGCAATTCCTCAATTCGCTGACCCCAAGCTACCAACTAATCCCCGACTCCAGCGACTGGAAGGGAAAATGGAAAGGCATCATCACCCGCGACAGCTTGTCCGAGCTTGGAAAGATGGTCGTAGAGTCGGCGCCGCCTGACAAACGAGGGGACTACGCCCCGCATTTGCAGGAGGGCTTCAACAACTTGTGCGTGAGCCTGGAGAAGGTTGTCGAGGCGCTCGACAAGCACTACTTTGCAGGCAAATACCTGATCGCAGTTGGCAAGACGGAATGGGACAACCTCAAATGGGATGACCAGTCCATGGTAATCCCCCCGAAAAACCGGTGTGATCAGAAGTAGAATTTTCTCATTGAGGGAGTTCTACGGAATGAAGAAGTCGAGATTCACGGACAGCCAGATCATGGACGCGCTCAAGCGCGTGGAGGCAGGACTGGCGGTACCGGACCTGTGTCGAGAGTTGGGCATCAGCACGGCAACGTTCTACAAATGGCGCTCGAAGTACGGTGGCATGGACGTTTCGCTGATCGCGCGGATGAAGGAGCTGGAGGCCGAGAACGCCCGGCTGCGCAAGATGTACGTCGAGGAGAAGATCAAGGCCGAGATCGTGGCGGAGGCGCTCGCAAAAAAAGATTGAGGCCATCTTGCCGGCGTGAGATGGCCATGCATGCGGTGTCTAGCCGAGGCATATCGATTCGGCTGGCATGTGAGGCGTTTGGAATCAGCCAGGCCTGTTATCGGTACGTCGGTCGGCGCAGCGCCGAGAACGACGAGATTGCGAACTGGCTGCTGCGTCTGACGGACAACCACCGGAACTGGGGCTTCGGACTGTGCTTCCTGTATCTGCGCAACGTGAAGGGCTGCGGCTGGAATCACAAGCGGGTGTACCGGATCTATCGCGAGTTGGAGCTGAACCTGCGGATCAAGCCGCGTAAGCGGCTGGTCAGGCAGGTACCGGAGCCGCTGACGGTACCGTGCACCGTCAACCAAGTCTGGTCGATGGACTTCATGCACGACCAACTGGCCGACGGACGCAGCATCCGGCTGTTCAACGTGATCGACGACTTCAACCGCGAGGCGCTCGGCATCGAGATCGACTTCTCATTGCCATCGGAACGCGTGATCCGTGCGCTGCGGCAGATCATCGGTTGGCGCGGCAGGCCCAAAGCGATTCGGTGCGACAACGGGCCCGAGTACCTGAGCGCAGCGATCATCGAATGGGCTCGACAGTATGGCATCAGGCTCGATTACATCCAGCCGGGCAAGCCGCAGCAGAATGCGTATGTCGAACGATTCAACCGAACCGTGCGGTACGAATGGCTGTCGCAGTACCACTGGGAAGACTTGGACCACGCGCAGCGCTTCGCGACCGATTGGATGTGGACTTACAATCACGATCGCCCGCACATGGCCCTGGGTGGATTTACGCCAAAGCAGCGGCTCGCCAAGGCCGCTTAGTTTCTACTTCTGAACCCCGTGGAAAACGGGGGGATTACCATTATGGTGACGCACAACCCGAACTTGGCCGTGGTTTGCGACGCCGAGCAAATCATTTGCGCCACCCGCGACAAGACGACCAATACGTTCAACTACGTCTCTGGCGGCATTGAGTCACCACTGATAAAGAGCACTGTCGTTGAAATTCTTGAGGGCACCGAGCCAGCCTTTAAGAATCGAAAGCGCAAGTACGGTCTTTGATGGCAATGCGCTGGGGCGCTAAGGCTTTGAAGTCGCCGTGGCGGATTCAACCCGTCGTTGCAAAACCGCCTTCGCGGTCGCGTACCAATCCTCACGCCGGGACGAACGCGCCAGCGAGAAAGGGAACCATTCGAGTCCGTAGGGGAGCATGAGGATCAGTTCGACGCGCCGCGCCAGAACGGATGGTCGAGGTTGGCGCACATCGCTTCGAGATCGTCGTGCCAGGCGAATGCTTTCTCCGAAAGCTGCTCGTCCTGCGACTCGAAGAGGATGTGGTTGTTGACATCCGCCGCGTGCTCTCTCAGGAACGCGGACCTGACCCGCGACGACGTAGTCAGCAACAAAGCCGTATATCTGGATTTGGGCATTCAGCCTGACGGCCAGCGCGACGTGCGGGATCTCTGGGTCGAGGAAATCGAGGGGGGCGAGCTCTGGCTTTTCTGAAATTTTCTGAAATTTTCGGTAATCGGATGCTGAGCCGTCGATCTTCTCGTTTTGGCAAAGACAGCTTGGGGTGCTTCAGAAAAATTAAGTACCGCCACGGTACAGGCTCGTGCATGATCCGTTCGACTTTGGGTATAGGCACTGACGACCGGTTAGCCATAGGGTATTCAGTCTGCGAGGCAGATTGAGAGTCGCGTATCCTGAAGTGGGCCGCACAGAACAGCATGGAGATGGCGCTCAACGATCCGGGCAAGCCTTGGCAGAACGGCGCGGACGAAAGCTTCAACGGCAAGTTCCGGGACGAATGCCTGAGCCTTGAGTGGTTTCGAACTCGCACGGAAGCGAAGGTTGTGATCGAGCAATGGCGACGTCACTACAATGGCATCCGACCGCATTCGAGTCTGGCGTACCTTACGCCCGACGAGTTCAAGCAGCAGTACTGTTCAACTGAAGCAACCGAGGCCGTTCCCCAAGCTTGAAATGGCCCGAAGAAATCAGGCAGGTCACCAGCAAGGCGACTGAACTTCCTGGCGCGCGGGTGAACACTTCCGGCGCGAATTGCGAGCGCCTGCATTTCCCCGCCCGCCTGTCTCGTTGTCGATGGCGCCGGGGCGAGGCGCTGGACGTCAAGAAGCAGTTCGCTATCAGTCAACCTCTGAAAATTTCAGCGACGCACGATTGCCCTGACGCCGCTCCGACACGCGATACGTGCCGGAGCGGGTCAACGGGTTGATGTACGTGCTGAAGGCTGATTGCGGGAGACGCAAGGGGGTTGCACCATGAATACAAACATTGGATCAAATTCGGCATATGAACGGCGGGCGATTGCGTTGCTCGCACTTGGCTTCGGGCTGGTCGGTCTCGACCGCTGGCTCATTACACCGCTGTTCCCTCAAATGATGCGGGACCTCGGCCTCACCTATCAGGATCTCGGGAACGTCACGGCCGTGCTTGGCCTCGCCTGGGGCGTGTCGGCGATCCTGATGGGACGCTTGTCCGACACGGTCGGACGACGCAAGATCCTGATACCGGCCATCATCCTTTTTTCGCTGCTGTCTGGTTCGACCGGCCTTGTCGGTGGTGTCGGCGTGCTCATGATGACGCGTGTGCTGATGGGCGTCACCGAAGGCGCGTACTGTCCCGCTAGCTTCGCGGCCGGAGACGACGCGTCGCCTCCGGTCCGACGCGGCCTTAACCTCGGCATCATTCAGGGATGCTTCGCACTTTTCGGGCTCGGCCTCGGGCCGATCATCGCCACGCAACTGCTGTCGGTCGTTCCGTCGTGGCGCATCGTGTTCGCCCTCGTCGCCGCACCTGGGCTGCTGCTCGCGTTCCTGATGTATCGAACGATCCGCGAGCCGGTTCATATCGCCCCGACGGATTCGCGCGACCGCACGTCGCGCCGTGAGAGTTGGAGTTCAGTGCTTCGGTACGGAAACGTGCGCGTCGGCATGGGCGCCATTTTCTGTGCAATGGCCGGACTGTTCGTGCTGGCGGCCATCACACCAGTGTATCTGACCGACTACCGTCACATGTCGACGGCACAGATGGGTTTCGTGATGTCCGGCCTCGGATTTGGCGGATTTGCCGGTCAGATCTTCGTGTGCGGCATATCGGACTCCATAGGGCGCAGGAATGCCGCGAAGATCACCTTCGTCTCCGGCTGTGCGTCCTTGCTCGCCTTCGCTTATGCACCGACTATTCCTACGGTGTTGTTCGTACTCCTGTTCGTGATCGCCTTCTTCTGCTGCGGCGCGATCTCGCTGATGGCGGGGCCGGTTGCCGCCGAGGCCGTGCCTTCTTCTATGACCTCGTCCGCAGTGGGCACCGTCGTAGGCGCCGGCGAGATTTTCGGCGGTGGTGTCGCCCCGGCCATCGCCGGCTTCATCGCTCAACATCTGGGCCTTCAAGTGACGATCCTGTTTGCCTCTGCGGCGCTCGGTGCTGGCTTTCTGCTTGCCTTTCTGCTGCGGGAAACTGCACCGGGAAAGCGAGGCCATGCCATGGCGCATGAAAGCCTGAGCGCACAGAAAAACTAAATTACATCGGAGATCGTCAAATGAAAATGCTTCATCGGCCGTCAGCCGTCTTTCTGGCGATGGCAACCCTTTGCGGCGTATCCACACATGCGCTGGGGCAATCGAATGTCACGTTGTATGGCATCGTCGACACCGGCCTCGTCTACCAAACCAAGTCTTCGGGCAACGCCGGCTCTTTGAAAGGCGCACTCGATGGCGGGTGGGCGCCATCGATTTGGGGGCTCAAAGGACAGGAGGATATCGGCGCCGGGACCAAGATCGGGTTCGCGCTCGAGAACGGGTTCTCGACCACGACAGGGCAATTCGGCAATTCCAACGGCGGTATTTTCGGCCGCCATGCATACGTCCAGGCAACAGGCGGTTTCGGCGACATCAAGGCCGGTCTGCAATTTTCGCCGTTCTTTCTGGCGATCGGCGGTCGCGACCCCCGCGCCATGTCCAATTTCGCGAGCGCGTTCACGGAATATCTGGGCAAGGTCGGTATCAACGGGATTTTCGATTCGAACTCATTCGTGTATACGTCGCCGACATTCGGCGGTTTCACCGGCAGTGTCCAGTACGCGCCGGGCGGAATCGCAGGCAGCGGCGTCAAGGGGCGCCGGCTCTCCGGGTCGCTGACCTATGCGGCCGGTCCGTTCTCCGCCGACGCGGCGTACTACCAGGCGAAAGACACGGCGACGGGCCAGACTGCCATCGATGGCGCAACGCTCGGTGCGTCATATTCGTTCGAATCGGTGACGGGTTATGCGCTGGCCATTCGTCTGCGCAATAACGAGGCGCCTGGCAGCCCGAACTACATGACCTACGCAGGCGGGCTCTCGTGGAAACCGTCTGCTCCGATTCTCCTGGACTGTGGCGTGTATTACTCGAAGGACAGATCGGCAAGCGGGAGTCATTCGCTGATGTACTCGGTTGGGGCGATGTACTCGTTGTCGCTGAGGACGTCGCTTTATGCACAGATCGCGCTCGTCAATAATCACGGCGGCATGGGAACGGGCGTCGCCGCAAACGGCGACCTCACCCGTATCCCGGACGGCAATACGCTGGCGGCGTCGGTCGGCATTCAACACCGGTTTTAATCGAAGCGGTCATCCGTTCAATCACAGGTACTCAAAATGGCACTAGAACATCCGAAGTACGTAGCGGCCGTCGTCCAGGCCGTGCCTGAATTCCTGAACCTCGACAGTGGGATCGAAAAAACGGTCGCATTGATCGACGAAGCCGGACGAAACGGAGCCGCGCTGATTGCGTTTCCGGAAACCTGGCTGCCCGGCTATTCGTTCCATGTGTGGCTCGGGCCGCCCGCATGGGCGCTTGGTGCGGGTTTCGTCCAGCGCTATTTCGATCATTCGATGACGTACGACAGTCCGCAGGCCGGTGCCCTGAGGGCCGCTGCGGCACGCAACAAGATGACGGTGGTGTTGGGCTTGTCGGAGCGATGCGGCGGCAGTCTTTATATCGCGCAGTGGATCATCGGTCCGGACGGCGCGACGATCGCCACGCGCCGCAAACTGCGGCCGACGCATATCGAGCGCACCGTGTTCGGCGATGGCGACGGCAGCGATCTGGCCGTGCACGATCTCGACATTGGGCGTCTTGGCGCATTGTGTTGCTGGGAGCACATTCAGCCACTGGTCAAGTACGCGATGTACGCGCAGCATGAACAGGTGCACGTCGCGGCGTGGCCGAGCTTCTCCATGTACGAGTTTGCGCCTGCACTCGGCCATGAGGTGAACAACGCGGTCAGCCGGGTATACGCCGTTGAAGGCTCGTGCTTCGTGCTCGCGCCATGTGCGGTGATCAGCGAGCAAATGGTCGACATGTTGTGCGATACGGAAGACAAGCGCGCGATGATCCGTGCCGGCGGCGGGCATGCCACGGCGTACGGGCCGGACGGGCAAGCGCTCGTCGAGAAACTGCCGGAAACGGCGGAAGGGTTGCTGTACGTCGACATCGACCTCGGGCGCATCTCGCTCGCGAAGGCCTCGGCGGATCCGGTCGGGCACTACGCGCGCCCCGACGTCCTGAAACTCTGGTTCGACAAGCAACCGCGGCGGTGCGTGGAGCATGCTGGCGAAAACGATGTGTCGCGAAGGATACAGCTGCCGGCGCGGGATGGCGCATCGAGCGACACGAATGACGCTCAGGAAGGCGTCGATTGATAGATTAGCCGGTATTCGCGCGGCGTTTTCATGTAACGGGTCCGAAACGCTCGACTGAAATGCGCCGCGCTTGCAAAGCCCCAGGTTCCTGCGATCTGCTCGATCGAGTAATTTGCATAGCATTTCAGCGAGAGCCATTGCGCACAACGCTCCAGTCGCGCAACGAGAATCATGCGTCCGATGGTGGTTTCATCTTGCTGAACGAGGCGATGAAGATAGCGTGTCGACATCCCCAGCGCTGCTGCCGCCATGTCGGCATTCAGATCGGGATTCCGAAGATTGTTCGAGATGAACTGACGCAACTGTTGCAAGTGCATCGAATGAAGATTGGTGCGGGGGCCGGGCCGGACCTGGAGCCACTCCGCCAGCAGCCCGCCGACCAGATCTGCGGTCGACGTGGAAATTTGCGGCGCGCTCGGGGAGCGGGCGAGCTGCTCGCGTTCGGCGCACAGGGTAATGAGGTGTTGAGCCACGAGCATGCCCAGGCCCTCCGTGCCGGAAATCGTATGCGCGACGAATGTGTCCCGAAGCGGGATCCGGTAAGTGACCAGCGACATCGGAAACCGTATGCAGATCTGGTCGAACGGCTCGGCGAGCTCCCAGCGAAACGGCCTGCGCGAGTCGAATAACACAAGGTCGTGATGTTCGACCGAGGCGCATCGTCCGTCCTGAATCAGCTTGCCTGCACCCTGCAACTGAAGGCAGGCAAGAATATAGTCTCCGTCCGTGTTGGAGACCGACTGGACATCATGCACGGCGACATGCCTTCCGGCAGCAATCCGCGAGATGCAGACGTCGGCGATCGTCGCGCTTTGTATGCTTCCCGAGAAGTGCGTATCCCGCTCGTGCGATATGGCAAGCGGAACGCAGCATTGCGCCGCCATCTGCTCCCATTGGGCGAGCGATTCGCTGGTACGACAATTCGCATTCAGGTTGTCCGGCGATCCCATTCTTCGATCTTCCCACGGCAGGCGGCTGGGCCACATGAGTCTTCTCGACAAATATGGTTTCGCAAAATTCCTGCGTCAATCGGCGACTTCCTGCATCCCGTGTTCTTTTCAATGCGTCCGGTTCGCGTGGAACGGGTGATCGCCGCCGATGCGACGATCGCCGGAATTTCGTATGCCTACCGTCGGCTTGACCGTGCGGATGCGGGAATATGCTGACGGACGACGGCGAGGGCTACGAACACGACCACCATCGCCGAACCAAGCATCAGCAGGTAGCCGGTTCCTCCGGTCGCGGTAATGACGGCCGCACCGGCAAATGCGCTGAGGATTGCGCCGAGCCGGCCGAAAGCAAGCGCGGACGCCGTGCCGGTTGCCCGCACGCCGGTCGAATAGACGTACGCGCAGAGCGCATACATCGTCGACTGGACTGCGTTGACGAACAGGCCGTGTAGCCCGAGTCCAATGATCAGTAGTGCGGTCTGATGCTTCAAGTCCACGCCGAGGATCAGCCATGCACTGACGGCGCCTCCGATGCAGCACAGAAGCAGCGGGCCACGCGAACCGTAGCGAGCGATCGCAATCGCACACGCGAGTGCGCCGAGCACGCCGCCGAGATTGTAGGCGGTCAAGCCGTAGCTGGCGATCGCGACTGACAATCCCTCGCTTGTGAGCATGGCGGGCAGCCAGCTGAACGCCGCGTAGACGGCCAGCAGACATGCAAAGAATGCGCTCCAGATCGAAACCGTATCGCGCGCGCGGCCCTCGCGGAACAGGGACACGAATCCCGTCTGCCTTTCGGTTTGCTGCTCGCGTGCATCGGTGAACTGGGTGTCGGCGCCGAGTCGATGCCCCATGCGGGCGAGCAGACGCGCGAGGTCGGGCCAGCGGTGCCGGCGACGCGCGAGATAGCGGGGCGATTCGGGCAGCATGGCGAGCAACACGATGCCCAGGATGAGCGGTAGGATGCCGCCTGCGAAGAACAGGCCGCGCCATCCGTACGACGGCAGCACCTGCCCCGCGAACAATCCGGCGAGCATCCCGCCGAGCGGTACGCAAACGATGGTTGCGGTGACCGCGAGTGTCCGATACCGGGCCGGCGTGAATTCTGCCGTGATCGTCGTCGACGTGGGCAGCGCGCCACCGATGCCCAGACCGGCCACGAAGCGCAACGCGGCAATGACGGCGATGTTCGGTGCGAACCCGATCGCGCAGGTCGCCGTGCCGAAAACCAGCACGCTCGCGATGACGGCCGAGCGGCGTCCGAATCGATCGGCGAAGAGGCCCGCCATTGCGCTGCCGATTCCCATGCCGATCAGGCCGGCCGCGACGACGGGCGCGAAGGCCCCGCGTGTGACACCCCATTCCTTGATCAGGACCGGGATCGCGAAGCCGATGAGCTGGCTGTCGAAGCCGTCCACGATAATGGAGAGCGCTGCGAGGACGACGGCGATTCGCTGTACGAGCGTGTACGTGCCGTGATCGAGCGTATGCCCGATATCGAGCGATCCGCCGCCGCTCAGGCCGAGATCGCGTGATGGAGCTCGCCCGTCGGACGACGCAGGAAGGGAAGAGTTCATGTTGTCTCCTTGTGCGCGCAGCGCGCCCTTGTGTTTTGAAATGGCTGCGGCAGGTTGCGTGACGCTCCTTACCGCGGCCGACTGCGGGGATTGGTCGACGGACAATTCGACGACGCGCGTGGCGGCAACCGCCAAGTGCTTCAATGTCGAGCCGTCGCTCCGTCCGACTGGCGTGCACGAGCGTCGACGAGTCTGACGAGGCAGGCGAGGCTGTGCGTATGCGGCACCTCTACACCGACCTTGCGAGCAGCCTCGACTACGGCGCCGTTGATCGCTTCGATCTCGGTACGCCGGCCGGCCAGCACGTCCTGCAGCATCGATGGCCGATGCGTACGATGATGGGCGAGCGCATCGCGCACATTCGACACCACATGCGCTTCAGTTGCCGAAATACCGAGCGCACGTGCGACGGCCATTACCTCCGAAACAATCTTCAGCGCCAGTTCTTCGCCGTCAGGCGTATTCGTCAACTCGCCGACCATGCATTGCGTCACCGCACACAGACTGTTCAGGGCGGCGTTGAATGCAACCTTCTCCCAGATCGCGGCCCAGACGTCGGGATCGACATGGCACGAGAGGTCGGCGTCGTTCAAGGCTTGCACGGTCTGTTCGAGCGCGCTCGTATGCGTACCGTTCGCGTTCATCAGTCGAATCGTGCCCTGGCCATGCGAGTTGACGGAGCCAGGCTCCGACTTGTCGGCTGGCCACGTGGTCACGCCGACCATGACGCGGTCGGGCGATACGGATCGGGCGAGCCGTTCGGCGTTCCCCAGGCCGTTCTGCAAAGACAGGATGACGGTGTCAGGACCGAGTACGGCGCTTGCGGCAGCGAGTGCGGCAGTCGTATGCATCGTCTTTGTGAAGACGATGACGAGGTCGACGGGCTCGCTGGCCTCCTCCGGCCTTAGTGCGACGAGATTGCGCACGATTTGCTCGCCGGAATCGGTCGACAGCCGCAGGCCGTGGTTGCGAATCGATGTGAGATGAGCGTCGTCGATGTCGAGCAGGCTGACCGAATGGCCCGCCAGCGCGAGGCGGCCACCGAAGAACGAACCCATTGCACCGGCACCCAGAATGGCGATCTGCATGATGTGCTCCTCAGAACGGATAGTGGCGGGGGGTGGTCTGCAGGGTGATCCACCGCAAATCGGTGAATTCCGCGATACCCGCGCGGCCGCCGAAGCGCCCGAAGCCGCTGTCCTTCACGCCGCCGAACGGCATTTGCGCCTCGTCGTGTACCGTCGGTCCATTGATATGGCAGATACCCGATTCGACGCGCCGGGCGACGTTCATCGCTCGTGCGCTGTCTCGACTGAACACGGCCGCCGCGAGACCGTAGGGGTTGTCGTTTGCGCAAGCAATCGCCGCTTCCTCGCCGCGCACGCGCACGATCGGCTTCACCGGGCCGAACGATTCGTCATGGTAGATACGCATCGCCGGCGTGACGTGGTCGAGCAACGTAGCGGGCATGAGCGTCGTGTTGGCCTTGCCGCCGCTCGCAAGCGTCGCGCCGCGCGCGAGCGCATCGTCGATCAATGCGTTGCAGCGCTCGACCGTACTCATGTCGACGACCGAACCGAGGACCACCGGGCCGTTGCGAGGATCGCCGAGCGGTAGCGCGCGTGCGCGCATGGCGAGCCGCTCGACGAAGGTATCCGCGATCTGTTCGTCGACGATGATGCGCTCGGTCGACATGCAGATTTGCCCCGAATTGGCGAAGGCGCCGAAGATGGCCGCGTCGACCGCCGCGTCGACGTCAGCGTCGTCGAGGACGATGAACGGCGCCTTGCCGCCGAGCTCGAGCACGGCTGGTTTCAGGTGACGGGCACATTGTTCCGCGATCAGGCGCCCCACGCGCGTCGAACCCGTGAAGTTGACCCGCCGGACCTTCGGATGGGCGACTAGCGCGTCGACGATGCGGGCTGCGTCCGCCGGGGCGTTCGTCACGAAATTCACCGTGCCGGGCGGCAATCCGGCTTCCTGCATTGCCTCGATGATGAGGCCGTGGGTGGCCGGACAAATCTCCGAGCCTTTCAACACGACGGTGTTGCCGCATGCGAGCGGCAGTGCGATGGCGCGCACCCCCAGAATCACGGGCGCATTCCATGGTGCGATGCCAAGGACGACGCCCGCCGGTTGGCGCATGCCCATCGCGAGGCTGCCGGGCACGTCCGACGGGATCAGTTCGCCGCCGATCTGCGTCGTCATCGCGGCCGCTTCCAGCAGGCCCTGTGCTGCAAGGTGGACGTTGAAGCTGGCCCACAAGCCGGATGCGCCGGTCTCGGACGCCATCGCCGCGGCAAAGGCCTCGGACTTCGCTTCGAGCGCATGGGCCGCGGCGGTAAGTAGCTCGCGCCGCTTGAGCGGGCCGAACCCCGACCAGATCGGGAATGCGCGGGCCGCGGCATCCACCGCCGCCTCGGCATCCTCGACGCCCGCGGCGGGCGCACACGACGCCACCTCGCCGTCGAGCGGATTACGGCGCTCGAATATCGCGCCGCTGCGTGCCATGACTTGCTCACCGTCGATGAGCATCGACACTGTCTTCATCGTTTGTCTCCTGGATTGTTCGGGCGGCGAGGGCGGCTTACGCGACCTCGATTTCGACGAGTGACGGACCGTTCGCCGCGAGCGCGCTTCGCAGCGCGTCGCGCAGGCCGTCGGCGTCGGTCAGACGCTCACCCGGGCATCCCATGCCGGCGGCGATCTTCACGAAATCGAGACCGGGCAGGTCGGTACCCTGCACGGGGTCTTGCGGACCGAAGCCGAACACCGGCGCGAAATCCTGTAACGCTGCGTAGCGCGTGTTGTTCAGAATCACGAACGTGATGGGCAAGCGCAGATGTACGGCCGACCAGATCGCCTGGATCGAGTACATGCTCGAGCCGTCTCCGATCACCGCGATCACGCGCTCGCCGGGACGGGCCAACGCCACGCCGACCGCTGCCGGCATTCCAAAGCCCAGGCCGCCGCTGTCCATGGTCAGAAATCCGCCCGCTCCCTGGATGGGCAGGTACGCCTGCATCACGGGGCGCGCGCTCGGCGCTTCTTCGACGACGATGTCCTCCGCGCGACGGACTTCGCCCAGCGTTTGCAGCGCGAAGGCGACCGACATGCGCTCATCCGGGCCCGGCGGAAGCGCACGCGGCGGCAACTGCCGGGGCGCAGGCAATTCGCGCCCGCGCGGCGCACCGCGCTCGAGCAGATCCTGGATGCCGAGCCGCACGTTCCCGACGACGGCCAACCCCTCCGGCGTCCATGCCGCCGTACCCGGGTCATCGATCAACTGACACAGCGTCGCGCCTGCGGGAACGTGCGGGCCGTGCCCTTCGACGTGGTAGCTGAAGGCCGGTGCGCCAACGGCGAATATCACGTCGTGGCCGTCGAGCAGTTCGACGATGCGCTCGCGCATCGCGGGCAGGAAGCCAGCGAACAGCCGATGGGACTCCGGAAAACTGCAGCGCCCAGTCATGGGTGCGACGTAGACGCGTGCGCAATGACGTTCCGCCAGCCGAACGAGGTCGTCGACGGCACCGGCGCGGTCCACGGCGCCGCCTACGACGAAGGCGGGGCGCTCGCATCGATCGAGCAGGTCTCCGATGTGCGCGAGCGCCTCCGGGGCGGGGCATGTCACGTGCGAAACGACGCGCTCGGGCAGTCGTTCGGCCGGCTGATCCCAATCGTCGACGGGAATGGACACGAATACGGGCCCGCAGGGCTCCTGCATCGCGATCGCCCAAGCGCGCGCGATGGCAAGCGGCACGTCTTGGGCTCGAGCCGGCTCGATGCTCCACTTCACATAGGGCTTGGGGAGTTCCGTGGCGCTCGTGGCCGAAAGAAACGGATCGAACGGCAGGATCGAGCGCGCTTGTTGTCCCGCCGTGATTACGAGCGGTGTCCGGTTACGGAAGGCGGTGAAGATGTTGCCCATCGCGTTGCCGACTCCGGCTGCCGAATGCAGGTTCACGAGGGCGGCCCGCCCGCTTGCCTGGGCGTATCCGTCGGCCATGCCGACGACGACAGCTTCCTGCAGCCCGAGCACGTAGCGGAAGTCGGCGGGGAAGTCGCGGAACATCGGTAGTTCCGTCGAGCCCGGGTTGGCAAACACGGACGTCATGCCGACACGGCGCGCGAAGTCGATCACCGCATCGCGCACTGTCATGTCCTGCGCGTTGCTGCCTTGATCGTCTTGCTGCGGGAGGCGGTGCTCCATCGAAGTCTCCTTTTGTTCAGTACGTTTCTGTGATGAACACATTATCGAAACATCCGGCAGAATCCGAAATTGCCGATTTTGCAAAAAGGCATTACCTTTAGATATGACTTTCAATCTCCAGCAGCTTCACGCTTTCGTCACGATCGCCTCGGCCGGTAGTCTCGGGCGCGCGGCCGAGACCTTGCACGTCACCCAGCCGGCCTTGAGCCGCGCGATCCGCCGGCTCGAAGACGACGTTGGCGCCCCTTTATTTGAGCGCCATACACGCGGCATGCACCTGACGGTAGTGGGAGAGGCGCTGCTGCCGCATGCCGTTCTGTTGCAACGCGAGGCGGAGCAGGCGCGCGAAGAGATCGACGCAATGCGGGGGCTCGCGCGCGGGACGATTCGCTGCGGTGCGGTAGGCAGCATTGCGAGCCTCGTGCTGCCGCTCGCCGTGAGCGGCGTGTTGCAAAAGTGGCCCAATTTGCGTGTCCACGTCATCGAAGGCGTCTGGGATCGTCTTGCCGAGGCATTAGTGCAGCGCGAAATCGATCTCGCACTCAGCATGGTGATGCCCGACACCGAAGAGATCGTCGCGATCGAGGACTGTCGCTGGGAGGACAACAGCTACGTGGTGGCGGCGCTCGATCACCCGCTGCGCGGAAAGCCGGGGATCACGCTGGCCGATACGCTGGATCAGCAGTGGGCGATCCCGCCGCGCGGCACCGCGCCATTCGAGCACATGCAGCAGGCGTTCGTCGTACACGGCCTCGGATTGCCGAACGTCGTGGTCGAAACCCGATCGATTACCGTGTTGAAGAGTCTCGTCGCCCGATCCGGTTTTTTGAGCTGGATGGCTGAACCCATGTACGCGACGGAGAGCAAGGCTGGCGTATTCGATACGCTCGAATTGCCGGGGGTGGTCGGGCGGCGTACGTTGACCGCATTTCGGCGTCGGCACGGTTTATTGCCGAGCCCCGCCGTCAAGCTGCTCGAACAGTTAAGGCAACTGACGGCAGAGCAACGTTGAGCCCCCCGCAGCGCCTTGTTACGTGCCTGCAAGAGCCGTATCGGCGACTGCCTGCCAACCGGTGTGCGACAACGACGGGTACGTGCATCATTCAACTTTGAGATAGTGCCTATCTCCGATATCGCGTTGCGAGATGAGAGTGTCCTCATCAGACTTGCGCCAAATCAACGTCATCGGAGACTGACATGCGCACACAAATTGGCATCATCGGCGCGGGGCCGGCGGGCTTGCTGCTTTCTCATCTGCTCCACTTGCAAGGAATCGATTCCGTCGTCATCGAAACGCGCGGCCGCGAACAGATCGAATCCACCATTCGCGCAGGCGTGCTCGAACCGGGTACAGTAAAACTACTGACCGATTCGGGCGTGGGTGAGCGCATGGCCAAGGAGGGCATTGTCCACCATGGATTCGAACTGGCGTTCGACGGCAAGCGTCGACGGATCGACCTCACCGAGCTCACGGGCGAGTCCATCACCGTCTATGCGCAGCACGAAGTGCTCAAGGACCTCGTGGCCGCTCGCCTGGCGGCGAATGGCGCGGTGTATTTCAATGTGTCAGATACAACCATCATCGGCATCGAGACGGATAAACCGTCGATCCGGTTTGTTCGCGACGGCACGGAGCACGTGCTGGATTGCGATTTCGTGATCGGATGCGATGGTTCGCAGGGGGTATCGCGGGCTGCCGTACCAGCTGACTTGCGACAGGACTTCGAACGGGTCTTTCCGTTCGGATGGTTTGGCATTCTTGTCGAGGCGCCACCTTCTTCGGACGAATTGATCTACGCGCGTCATGACCGCGGCTTTGCGCTTGTCAGCACGCGTTCGCCGAATGTGCAGCGCATGTATTTTCAGTGCGACCCGAGCGACTCGGTCGATAACTGGTCCGATGATCGAATTTGGGCGGAAATGCATGCGCGCGTCGATTCCCGGGAGGGTCATCAGGTTGTCGAAGGGAAAATCTTCCAAAAAAATATCGTCGGCATGCGCAGCTTCGTCTCGACGCAGATGCGCCACGGACGCATGTTTCTTGCGGGCGACGCGGCTCACATCGTACCGCCGACAGGAGCGAAAGGCCTCAACCTTGCGGTTTCCGACGTACGCATCTTGATTGCGGCAATCCAGGCGTTCTACCGAGCAGGCCGCACCGATTTGCTCGATGCATACAGTGAAACCGCGCTGCGGCGAATTTGGCGCGCCGAGCATTTTTCATATTGGATGACCAGCATGATGCATCGCATCGACGATGCATCGCCATTCGAGCAGCGCTTGCAGCTCGCCGAACTCGAACACGTCACGACGTCACGAACGGCATCTGCAGCGCTCGCGGAAAATTACACAGGCACTGTGCTGGTATAGGAATTCCGCGGCAACCCGCATGCTGGCTATGTGAGTGCAAAAGGGTGTTTTGCAGGCGAAAGCCGAATGCGCCGCGGGCTGTCGAGTGCGCCTGCTCTATAACCACGGCGGGATCGCGAGAAGAGAGCGGGCGCGAGCTTATGGTGTGGGTCCTTCGTTCAGGCTGACTGTCGCACTACGAGACGATGCTGCAAAATCTTCGGGCTAGCGGTATCACCGCCAAGGATTGCCAACAGCATCTCGGCGGCAGTGGCGCCCAGATCGGACATGGGTTGTGCCACGGTAGTCAATCCCGGTTCGAAGATGTCGGCGATCGGGACGTCGTCGAATCCCATCACGGCGACGTCCCCGGGCACGACTCGGCCAGCCTTGCGGAATCCCTTGATCGCACCGATCGCGAGTGTGTCCGATACCGTGAACACCGCGCTGGGTGGATCTACTACCGCAAGCATCGCGGCGGCAGCCTGACTCCCGGCGCTGTAACTGTTCTCGCCCATGGCGAAAATCAGTTCCGGCGTCGGCACGATACCGGCGCGCGTCAGCGCAGCCTCGTAACCCTCGCGACGCTGGCGTGCGTAGAGGAAGTAATCATTGGTGGTGACGAAACCAATACGCCGATGCCCCTTGTTGATGAGGTATTGAACCGCGTCCATCGCAGCTTGGCGATGATCGATGCTGACGTAGGGTTCGCTGTCTCCGGCAAGAAATTCGGAACAGTTGACCCAAGGTTTGCCGTGTGTGGCCTCTTGCCACGGCTTCTGGTCCGGCATGTGCATGAGATTGATGACGCCGTCGCTCAAGCTTCCGGCCAGCATCTGCAGGGATCGATCCGCGGTGTCCGACGACGCTTCCCAGCCGGCAGGAAGCAGCGTATAGCCAGCCGATCGAGTGACGGCCGCCGCGCCGCGAACGATCTCGGCGTAGAAAGGGTTGGCAAAGTCAGGCATGAGCATGAGGACGATACGACTTTCTCCTGTACTCAGGCCTCGTCCAAACGGATTCGCTCGATAGTCCAGTGCCTTGACTGCCGATTCGACGCGCTGTCGCGTAGCAGCAGAAACGGCCTTCGTGCCGTTAAGCACGCGGGATACCGTGGCGATGGATACACCAGCCTCGCGGGCAACGGCGTCGATCGAAGGTTTGGTTGGCATGGGTGTCTGTGCGGTCGACGGCAGGCACAGTACCCGCCGCTGACACGCATTGTAGCAGGAGAGTAAGCGGTTTCCTCGTGTCGTTCGAACGGCACTGCGCACGGCGATATTTACCGAAAATCTCGGGTTTTTCGAACGAATATATTTCAACATTCTTACGAATTGCGTCGAAATTTCCTGTTAGGGTAAGCGCTTTCCTTGGATATTATGGGAATTCACCGCGATTTATGCGGAATAACCATAGGGAAAGTACTGTATACGAGTAGATCGGGAAAGCGCTTACCATTTCTCCATGCCTTCGATCATAACGGCAACGAAACGGAACCGGGCTCGGTTCCATCAGGAGACGAAAACATGGGCGTGAAAGAACGGCCGACCGCTATGCGCTGCGCCCCGCGCACCCTGAGACCCGCGAACGAATTCGCCAGTACGTAGCGCTGCTCGATCAGCCAGCGGAACATCGCACTGAGCACCGACAGGGTGTAGGCGATCGAATCCGGCGACAGCGCGCCCGTGAACGGACGCCACTCGGGCGAAGGTCGCGGCCGCGCCGGCGCGACCCAGCGGGCACGCGGCGTTGGATGGCGTAGGAAGGCGCGATAGGCGGTCGCATCCTCGCTCGTGAGTGAGGACAACGCCTTGCCGCGCTCGACGATAGCCCAGAGCATCAGGCGTTCGGCTTCCCGGCGATAGGCGCGTCGTGTTTCAGCAGCTTCGTATCGTTCGAGCCACGCGTTGATCGCCTGATAGTCATTATCGGCCTCGAGCGCGCACATTCGCTTCGGCGCGCGGAAAGTGCCGCGCGACCCATCGACTTCATGAGGTACGTGGATGCGTTCCCACGGCACCACGGGTTCTGGCGTCGCCACCGCGACCAGTGCGCGAGCCCGCTCAGTGAGCGCCGGATGAGCGGCAAAGAAGCCTTCGATCCAGCGCGCGCTTCGTTCACCGAGTCCGGGAATCACAAGCCACCACCGCCGGCGACGGGGAATGCGCACGGTCAGATCGGCCAGCGTCCGGATGCCGTGCCGGTGCAGCACTGCGACAACACGAGGCGACAGCCAGGCATCGACTGGATCGCTCACCTGCGGGTGCGGGACCGGCAGCGACGGCAGTGTGTCCAGCGCCTGGATCGCCGCCTTGCGGTGACGGCTCCGTTCGCCGGCCGCACACAGGAACGGCCGGGCCAAATCGGCGCGATGACGGCTGAGGGCGAAATCGGCGATCTGCCGGCGCATCCGGCCGATCACACCGCGCGCCGACTGACCCCCTCCAAGCGCGTGCGGACAATAACGCTCAATCGCCTCACGCGAGCCAACGCCCGCATACCACGCACGCACTGCGGACAGGGACGCGGCTTCGGGAAACGATGGTGGTGACAGATTATTCGGCATCCAAAAATTATAGGCGGTGGGATGACAACGGCGTGCCGCTCAGGTGTGACGCGTTTTGCGAAATGGCAGTTTCATCTAAAAATGTGACCCTATCGATAATATAGGTTAGCGATAGCGATACATCTTGATGCTCGTCGGATTTTCAATCTCGCGCGTGCGTCTTGGGGTGCCCTCAGGACCCGGATTTTTTTCGTACGCCAAACGTCCAGCGCGGATGTCTCAAATGACTCTGAGTGCCCCGAAGGAGACAATCAATTTGACGACGCTCTAAATACCGTTCCAAAATGCGTAGCCGACATTCGCGCTGGAAATTCAACGCCTCGTCATGGACATGGGGTGGAATGATATTGGATGCCGAGTACGTGTACAGCGTCATTGATAGGGTGGACCAACTGTGAAAGCCAGAATTCGACCCACCTCGGTGGAATAGCGTTGATCACCTCATCGGCCGGCATGTTCGCCGGTCAACTAGTTAAATCAAAGCGTATACTTAAACATTATTTCCGGCATGTACTTGTTGTAGGTCCCACCGCCGACGGGATTGTTGTTGTAATGCATGAACTCGAAGCGAGCACCGAGTTGGTACTGCGGCTTGCCGAAGATCTCCCACAGAAGCTCCGCTCGCTCGAATACCTCGGTCCCGTTATGGTTAGAACCATTGATGAGCGACAGAAGGTTGAAGTGGAATTTCTGACCACCTACTTCGATAGGGTTCGAGAGCAGCACCGATCGCCACAGCCACGTATGCTTATCGAAGTTCGTGTTTCGGTAAAGCATACCTGACTCGAACCATGCGAAACCCGGGACCTTGAAATTGAGCGACAAGCCGTAGTTCTGAGACTCGAAATGGTCCGTATCGGGATAGCTTCCCCGCTCCCATCGGGCGATGAGCGATACGTCGGAAATCGGACCGACGGACAAGTCTTTCCCGAGCGTTTTTCCGAAGCTAAGTCGCGGGTTAAACACCAGAAGGTTCTGGAAGTTCGCGTTACTGAACGGAGCGCCAACGTTGTTGCCATGGTAAAGCTCGGCGTCGAAATAGATATCGCCAAACTGATTGCCGCTGAAGTGTTCAAATTGATACGTCTGCAGGTTCCCGTTGCCTGTTCCATAGCCATAGATAGGATCCGGGCTAGAACGATTCGTGTACAGGAAGTTGAAGTTGTTGACGGCGAAATTCTGGGCCATCGCGGACGTACTGAGGAAGCCAACCAGCATCGTGATGAGCACCCTCATCCATGATCCAAAATTCTTGTCCATATCGTCTCCTTAATTTATTAGTATAACTAATGTATTAAACGCGCCGCGCTGTATCACGTCCCACGGTGAGATCTTTGTCTTACCTACATGCGGGATTCCGCCGCTTGATTAGTCAGCTTCTGAGAACCGTGCGCGAGCACGAGCGTGCCTGACGCGCTCGTGCTGCATCGTGCTTCCAGTCTTGATTACAGTTGCTCGAGCTGATGCTGAAGCCCGGACCCGCCCTTACGAAACTCGCCTGCTTGCAGCACCGCGACGATCTTGGCCGGATCTTGCAGAACCTTCAGATCGTCCAGTGGATTTCCGTCGACGAACACGATGTCGGCCACGTATCCGTCGCGGATTTGCCCGATTTCGGAGTGCATCATGACGTCGCTTCCCAGGCGGGTCGCGGCTAGCAAGGCCTCTTTCGGCGTCATGCCGATGTACTTGACGAAATGTTCGAGGTCGCGGGAGTTGGTGCCATGCGGCATCCACGCGAACCCGTAATCGCCTCCCGGCGCGATGCGAATTCCACGCTTGTGCATTTTGGTGAGCGTCTCGGAAGCTATCTCCAGTTCACGTGCATAGCCCATCTTCGTTGCGATCGCTTCGGTGATACCCCACTGCTCCGCGTGGTAAAGCGTACTTACGAGCCAGCCGATCCCCGGGGCGACGATATGCCTGTCCTTGTTCGCTTCCAGCATGTCCAGGGCTTCCTCGTCCGCGAAGCTTGCGTGAAAGACCAGTTCAAAGCCGTGTCGGACACACTGCTTCACTGACTCGCTCGAACGGGCATGGGCTGCTACACGTTTGCCGGCACGTTTCGCTTCGGCGCTCAACATCGCGATTTCTTCTTCCGAGAACGGCGATGCTTCGGCCGGAATGCCGGCGATATACTCGCCGGAAAGGTTGATTTTCAGGTGATCAACGCCGTACTTCACAAACATGCGAGTCGCGCGGCGGACCTCTTCCGGACCGCTGACAACCTCCCCGAAGTTGAGCTCACGATACGGGAGGTGCGGAAGCGTGTTGTCGCCCAAGCCGCCCAACGTCGTGATTTCCTGACTGCCCGCGAGATAACGCGGGCCGGGAAATTCGCCCGCGTTGATAGCGTTGCGCAACACGACGTCGAGGCGCGGCTTGGCCGCCGCGGCTCCGAGCGCCGACGTAAAGCCCATGTCCAGATAGCGCTTTGCGACCCGTACACACCAGAGAATATGCTCCTCCGGCGGCATGAACTGGATAGCCGCAAGCGTCGGCTGGTCGTTCCACGAGAAGTGGGTGTGTGCTTCCGTCATGCCGGGCATGACGAACTTGCCTCGACCATCGACGATCTGCGCGTCTGCGGGGCGCATGACGTCGCCGCCTTTCGACACAGACTTGATTCGATCATTTTCGATGAGGACTTCGCCTTTATAGGGATCTGCTCCGCTCCCGTCGAAAATGTTGACGTTCGTAAATACGATCTTGCTCATGTCTCCTCCAAAGCCTCAGCGAATTACTTGTCGTTGTCGTAGAACGCCTTGAGTTCGGCGATGCACTCGGCGGGCTTCTCGAACGTGGTCCAATGGCCGCAGCCGCGAAGAACCGTCAACGTACTCCCGTCAATTCGCTCGCTCATATTTTTGACCAGCGCGGGCTGACCAACCGCATCTTCGTCCCCCGTCACGAGCAGCGTCGGGACCGAGATTTGATCAATTGCTGCCTCGCTCGCTTCGGACAGGGCCAAGCAACTTTGTGCATACCCCTCCGGGGACTGACGCATGACGCTTTCGCGAACAAGCGCGACCGTCACCGGCCGCACGGACTTGGTCTCGACGCTGGTAGCGCCTTTGACGATCGCATCCGCGATCTCTTGGAGGCCGGCAATGCCTCGATCGCGGCACAGCGCTGCGCGCGCCCGTATCGCGGGCCGGCCTTGGTCTGGTGGCGCCAGCAACGGCCCAAAGAGCGCGAGGCTGCGGACGAGATGAGGATGTTGGACTGCGAGATGCTGAGCCACGATGGTACCCATCGAGTGTGCAACGATGTGGGCCTGCTCGATACCGAGTTCGCTCAGCACATCGGCCACCCGGGACACGTACAGTTCGATGGACAACGGCTCGTTGGCTAGCGCTGAACGCGCGCTACCGGGCAAGTCGAGTCGGACGACACGCATGCCCCCAAAGGCTTCCAGAACCGGGGTCCAGTTGTTCGAGGAGCCACCGAGTCCGTGGATGCACACGACGGGCTGACCTTCCCCGGTTATCTCGACGGCAATATCTCTGATGAGGGTCGTCGTCATTCGCCCACCTCATTCTCGAGTACACCGACGTTCTGGATCTCGATTCGGATCACATCACCCTTCTGCAGGAATTTGGGTGGATTGAAGCCGATACCGACGCCGGCCGGGGTACCGGTCGCAATCACATCACCCGGCTGAAGTTCGATGCCGGCCGACAGGGTTTCGATCAGCGTCGGGATATCAAAGATCAGCTTGGACGTGTTGGAGTTCTGACGCAATTCGCCGTTCACCCAACACTTGATGTCGATGTTCTGGCCGTTGACTTCGTCCGACGTGATCACGAACGGCCCCATCGGACAGAAGCCGTCGAGCGACTTTCCGAGGAACCACTGGCGGTGAAGCTTCTGAAGATCCCGAGCGGTGAAGTCGTTGATCACGGTGTAGCCGAAGACGTAATTCATTGCGTCCGCCTTCTTGATACCCCGGCCGCCCTTGCCGATCACGACACCCAGCTCGGCCTCGTAGTCGAGCTGAGCGGTCACGCCGACATGTCGTGGGATCTTTGCCGACGGCCCGATCACCGTCGACGCCGGCTTGGTGAAAATGACCGGCGCCTCCGGCGCGTGCTCGCCGTTCTTTGCGCTGCTGTCGAATCCCGAGTTCTGGAACTCGGCCGCATGCTCGTGATAGTTCTTGCCGACACAGAAGATGTTGCGACGCGGCTGATCGATCGGGGCCAAGATGGTGGCCTCCGCGAGCGACAAACCGTTCCCCGTTGGCTTCAGATGCGGTTTGACTTCTTCAAATTGTTGGACCAATTGGACCATATCGCCGTCAAATTGGGGGACCAACGATTGGACCGGCCAGAATCGAGAATGAACGATATCCACAATCGAAATTGTCTTCTTTCCCGCCACATTAAGGTTAGCCAGCTTCATGAGATCACTCCTGTTCGCGAGTCCAATTGGTTGAAAGTGCTCACACTGTAGAACCAAAGTGGACCGAACGCAAGTACGGGTAAACCAAAATCCTGTCCAATTGGTACTACATGAGCTAGAATGGCAACCACGAAATCCCGGAGGAAGGTAATGAGCGAGGTAGAAGCAACCAGCTCTGTACGAGCAGCGGGTGCAAGGGCATTAGCTGCTTACCTGGTCGAGGAGATTGCGACCGGTCGTATGGGCGATGGCATGAAATTGCCCGCAGAGCGGCACCTCAGTGAGCAATTCGGCGCCTCCCGCGGTGCAGTGAGGCGCGTCCTTCAAGATCTAAAGGATCGCGGGCTGATCACTCAGTCCGTGGGTAGCGGAACCTACGTCAAGGCAGGAGCCGCCCTTGCACTTCCAAAATCGGTCCGGACGCAAGCGCAAGCTGATGAACAAGGCGTCTCGGTGCATCAAACCAGCCCAGCTGAACTCATGGAGGCTCGTCTGCTTATCGAGCCCTTGATGCCGAAATTGATCGCGCGGAATGCCACCAGCGCAGACTTTGCGAAGATGGCGGAGTGCATTGAGCGCTCGGAGGCGGCGGAAACGGTCGAAGAGTTCGAACACTGGGACGGCGAACTGCACCGTGCGTTCAGTATTGCGACGCACAACTCATTCTTCATGCAGATTCTTGAGCTGATGAATCGTGTCCGCGAGCAAGGCGAATGGGGGCGGCTCAAGCGCCTCTCGTTGACACCAGGTCGTCGCGAAGAGTATCAGGCTCAGCATCGCGCGATTGTTGAGGCGTTACGAGACCGTGACGCAGAGGCGGCTGCCAAGGTTCTGACAGAACACCTGGGGCAGATCCAGCACAATCTATTTGGCTCATGAAATTGAGCCACATTAATTTCGCTGTCCGGCGGCCGGAGCATTCAGCCCGGACATTTGTTCGCACCTGCCATCGCCGATCGGTAGCTTTGCCACGCGAATAGAAATGATGCCGCACGGTGCTGCCGGATGATGGCGTCCTATGCGCGCTGGCGCAGAAGCCACGAAGTCGGCACTTCGACATAGGTCCGAGCGGCCGCTCGGTATTGGGGCTTGGACATCCGGAATTTTGCCGAACGCTCCTTGGACTGACTGCTTCGTGGCCGATTCTGTTGAAAAACTCGCTTCTCGCCGTGATGGGACCGCTTAGCTAAAAATCGACCGTTCAGATCGACCTATACGCCACTCATGAGCATCGGTTACGGGTAAGAGGACCCCTGAAAACCAGGCGGAGCCCGCGATAGAAGAGTTTTTCAACAGTATCGGCCGGCAAGCGACATCGCTTGGCGTGCGAAAAATCCGAATCTTGAGCACACCCCGTACGGGCGGGGGCGCATTAACCGGCTCGTGGACTATCTGCTGGATCTTCAACGCCCCGGTCCACCGCTCGATCCGACCATCGACTTTTTTTATTTAGATCAGCTGCTTAGATCGAGATGTGGCGGATTTTTTACGAATCCCGGCCAGACCTCAACTTGCGCCGAGCGCGATGGATGCTTCTTGCAGCGCTTCAGCGGAAGCGGTCCATGGGCTGTGGACCGTTTCGGCGGGGAGTGCAGATAGTTCGGGCACCCACCGCCGCGTGTATTCGCCTCTCGGGTCGAACTTTTTCCCCTGCAAAACAGGATTGAAGATTCGAAAATACGGGGCTGCGTCGGCGCCGCTTCCTGACACCCATTGCCACCCGGCGGGATTGCTTGCCTCGTCCGCATCAACCAGCGTATCCCAGAACCATGCTTCGCCCTCGCGCCAGTCGATCAGCAAGTGCTTGGTGAGAAATGACGCTGTCACCATGCGCACGCGGTTGTGCATCCAGCCCGTGTACCAAAGCTCGCGCATGCCGGCGTCGACCAGCGGGTATCCTGTTTTCCCCCTTTGCCACGCGCGAAGCGCCTTGGCATCGGTGCGCCACGGCATGGCGTCAAACTGACGCCGAAAATTGAACTGATGAAGGGGTTTGCAGTGATAGAGCAGGTAATACGAGAATTCTCTCCATCCGAGTTCACTGAAGAACTTGCTCAACGACTCATTTTTGGCATCGTCAATGCGAACGACTCGCCTGCTTCGCAGGGTGTCTACCGCTGATAACGTTGCGTACCACACCTGCCGGGCCGAGATATTTCCAAAGCGAAGATAGGGAGAAAGCCGGCTCGTCGCTCGAGCGGCCGGAAAATCTCGAGCGCCGGCATAATCGGAAAACGAGTTTTCAATGAAGGCCTCGAGTTGATGCCCGGCCGCTTCCTCGCCGCATCGCCAGGTCGCACGCAGACCCTCCGCCCAGTCTGGCGTCGAGGGCTGCAGTGCAAGTTCAGGAAGCGTACGGACGTGTGCGCTGATGTTCTTGGAGACGGGAAAGAACGTGATCCGAGCGGGCGCCGACAGTGGGCACGGCGGAAAAAAATTATCGCGGCGAGCGGCTCTCCAGTACGCGCTGAATACCTGGAACGGCAAGCCTTCGCGCGTGGCCACTGTCCAGGGTTCGCGCAAAAGATGGCCATTGAATGTCGACACGTCGATTCCGCGCCCGATCAGGTCTTTCTTGATCGATGCATCCATTTCCGTTTGCGCTTTCGAGTAGCGGCGATTCCAGAAAACCATTGCCGCCTGGGTCTCGACGGCGAGGCTCCTGATGGCTTCATGTTCGTTACCGCGAAGCACGAGCAGCGAGCCGCCGAGAGCGGAAAGCGAGTCGTCGAGTTTTTTCAATGACTCGTGCAGCCACCACTTTTGCGCGCCCCCCATGGCGCGCCCGAGCTTCGGGGCAGGGTCGTAGACGTAGACGCAAACAACAGGATGGCCGGTACTGACCGCATGAGAGAGTGCGGGATTGTCGCTGAGTCGTTGGTCATCCCGAAACCATACGATAACGGGGCGGGATTCATGCGGCAATTCGGAGCGTGTCATGTGTGGTGCCTGAGAAGGTATGTTGGCAATTTGAACGGGATCGGAGATAAAGCCGGCTTGCGTCGCTTCCGGCTCTATCCGGCGCGGGCGTCATTCATGTCGCCTGCGCCGATTGGCGGAGGAGAAGGGCGCGTTACGCCATCCCAATGGCTTGCAATCGCAAGCGCGGCCGGCAAGATGAACGCCCAGCCGGTTGCGAGAACGACGAGCGCTGCAGCCGGATCTTTGAAATGAACGGCCCCCAGCGCCGCACCTGCGTGAAAGGACGCGGGGCCGGCGAACGCGCCGACGAGCGCCGAGACGAGCGGTCGCGCCCGAAGCCAGAGCAGCAAGGTGTTGAGTTGAATTGCGAACAGCGCCCACAGCCCCGCGAGCCAGTACGGCGCTGTACCTTTGAGAAAAACGCCGTTCGGGTACACGAGCAGGCCGGAATGTGCAACGGCGCTGTCCCACAACCATCCGGACACCGTGACCGTGATGACGATCCGCGCCTCGGATGCGGGCCGACGCGCGAAGAGAAGATGGCCGGTTGTCGCGATCAGCGCATAGGTGACGCCCCACGCCGCGTGATGCGATGCGGCAGTCATCACGCATACCAGCCATCCTGTCTGGGTCGTCGCGAGATAGATGCACACGCGAGCGGCGCCGGACTTTTTCGTGCTCGACGTCAGTTGATTCGGCGCGCTTCTCATGATCGTTCGCGGCGGATCGGTAACGGCATGCTCGCCGTGCCGCCATGTCGACGTTGCATCTCCGGGAAAGTGGCAGGTAGAACGTTCATGGCAGACGGCTCTCACTATCGTCGACGAGCGGATTCACCACCGGACGATTGCTTGGCAGCGAGCGACCGTCGGCATTCCGCGTTGATTCACTTATCCACTCCACATACGACTCTCCGCTGCGGACGGATGCACTTGCGCAGGGAAGATCTGGATGCCGTCAAGGGGCGCGGCTGCCCTGCGATGCATGCATCCGCTTGCGCGCAATCGCCGTAAACCACAAACCAGGCGGCGGATGCGGCCGGAATCGTCAGGAATGGGGATATCCATGAACATGAAAGCCGGACTCGTCGTCCTGTCGGTGCTGCTCGCGGCCGGTCTCCTCTCCGCGTGCAGCCCGGTGCGGCTCCTGAATGCGCTGACGCCGAGCTACACGTTCAGTCTTTTCGCAGGTATCCCGTACGGATCCGGCGAACGCCAGGTGCTTGACGTCTACTTGCCCACGCGCGTCTTGCATCACTGGCCGGCCGATGCGAGGGCGGGCGCCCCTGTGGTCGTGTTCCTTTACGGCGGAAGCTGGCAGTCCGGCGAGCGCAAGGACTATCTGTTCGTGGGCGAGGCGCTCGCGTCGAGGGGCTTTGTTGCCGTCTTGCCCGACTACAGGACGTATCCGGCGACCACCTTTCCCGGTTTCGTCGACGATGCGGCGCAGGCGGTCGCGTGGGCACGCGAGCACGCGGTTGCGTTCGGCGGCGATCCACATCGCCTGTTTCTGATGGGGCACTCTGCCGGCGCACAGATTGCCGCGTTGCTTGCGACCGACGGCCGCTATCTGGCGGCACAGGAGATGCGCAAGAGCGATATCGCCGGCGTGATCGGCCTGGCCGGGGCTTACGATTTCCTGCCGCTGCGTGACGCGACGCTTGAAAGGATCTTCCCGGAGGAAGCGCGCGCCGGGAGCCAGCCCATTCGATTCATCCAGGGTACGGAGCCGCCGATGTGGCTGGCCGTCGCGGAAAACGACACGGTGGTCGAGCCCGGCAACACGACCCGCTTCGCGCGCGCGCTGCAAGACAAGGGCGGTACCGTCGTGGTCATGCGTTACAGGAACGTGAGCCATGCATCGATCGTCGGTGTGCTGGGCGCGCCGTTGCGAGGCTTGGCGCCAGTGCTCGACGATCTCTCCGCGTTCGTGGATCGCGTCGCGAATGCGTCGAATGCCGGCGCCACGAGCAGGCAGCCAACATCGCCTGCCGCCGTGGCTCGTTCTTCCGTTGCGCCTCGGTGATCGAGGCAAGCCCCGCAATGCGCGCGAAACAGCATCGCCACCTGCCGTCGTGGGCAGGTCGGAGCAGCCGGCGGCGCGTGCCGCGCTACAGCGCCTTCAGTTCCGGCGTCGTCCCGCCCAATCCCTCTTCGCGAAGAATGACGGCAAGCGCTGTCTCGAGCAATTCGGCTGCCCGGTTCGCTGCGTCTCCAAGGTGGCGGTGCAGCAGCGCATCGGCCGGCGATCGAGACACGCATTCGTCGCTGTATCGCTCGAACGCACTGAGCTGCATGATCAATTCGGAGAGATGACGCGGACACTCGCATTTGACGGTGGTGGACAGGCCGCTGAGCGACGCGAGCGTCGCCTCGTCGAAGCGTCGCCGCGTGCGCAGCCAGAGCCCGCGATCCGCGTCATTCGATTGGCGCGACTTGACGACGGCTTGCGCCAGTTTCGAAATGATCGATATCGGGTTGGTCTGGCCTTCCGTCGACCGGAACAGCTCGAACCCCGACAGGCGCGCCAGCTCGACCGCCTCTGCCGTGCCGAACCCGTATACGACGGCCACGGCGTGCGCGTTGAGCTGTTGCGCCACGGCAGCGAGCTGCGAAACGACATCCTCATGGAGCGACGTGGTCGTCGCGATGAGGGCATCGACTGACGTACCCGCATGCGCGCTCGTGTCGTCGAGCGAGTCGATTCGCGCGGCGATCCGGATTCCCATTCGCTCTATCGCGGATTCCGGAATCGAAAGCGCGCCGACGACCGCGAGGCTCACACTTGCCTCGTGAAACACCGGGTCACGCGTATTCGTCAACGACAACGCCTCGAGTTCCTCGCGGCTCAGGCTGGCGATCGAGCCGATCGCGTGGCCCTGATTGACGAGCGTTTTCAGCAATCGAATTCGCTGGACGTCGTCGTCCGAGTACAGTCGTTGTCCGGACGGCGTTTTGGGCGGCGCAACCACGCCATAGCGCCTTTCCCAGATTCTCAGCGTGGCTGCCGGCATGCGCGCCAGGCGCGCGGCCTCGCCGCTGCGATAGCGATGGGGCGTATCGCGATCCTTGCGAGGGGGCATCGTTGCTCTCCTGAAGTTGACGTACTGTTGTCTCAGGATTGTACGCAGTTTGCGTGAAATACGAAGCAGGAAAGTGATTCAATATACGTATTTTCGTCCGAAAAGGTGGTTCGCGAAGCGCGAGCCGGCTAAAATGCTTGGAAGCGGTACCGCTCCGTGTTGCGAGGTCGGTCAGGACGCGCGCGGTGCCGCGCGTACGGAGGGGCAAGGTGTTTCGTTCGACGCGCGGGTGTCTCGACAACCCAGGCGGCGATCATCAATCGCGAAGCGTCCCATGAAGACTTTAAGGCTTGTCCTCGGCGATCAGCTGGACCCGAATCATCATTGGTTTTCCGATGTCCGGGCCGAAACGATCTACGTGCTGATGGAAGTTCGGCAGGAAACCGACTACACGCTCCATCACGCTCAGAAGCTGATTGCGATCTTTGCGGCGATGCGCCGCTTCGCGAGGCTGTTGCGCGATGCGGGCCATCGCGTGCACTACATCGAGATCGACGACCCGCTCAATCGTCAGGCCATTCCCGCCAACCTGGACAGTGTCGCCGAGCTTCACGGCGCGGCGTGCATCGAGTATCTGCTGCCGGACGAATGGCGGGTCGACCAGCAGCTGAGCGCCTATGCGGCAGCGGCGAGCGTGCCGGTTCGCGCGGTCGATACCGGTCATTTCCATACGACGCGCGACGAGGTCGCGCAAGTGCTCGGAGCGGGCCGATCATGGATCATGGATCGCTTCTACCGGAGCATGCGCGTGCGGCATCGCGTCTTGCTCGACGGGGAAGGGCGGCCTGCAGGCGGGCAGTGGAACTACGATGCCGAGAACCGCCAGGCGTGGTCCGGCTCGCCCGCGGAACCGGCCGACTGGCGTCCGCATCACGATCATCGTGCGCTGTGGCAACAGATCGTTGCGGCGGGCGTGCGCAGCTTCGGGGAGCCGTCGGCCGGCGACTTCCGCTGGCCCGTCGATCGCGCCGAAGCGCTCGCCTGCCTCGACGCCTTCATCCGGGATGCGCTACCGTTTTTCGGGCAGTTCCAGGACGCGATGCACGGGAGCGCGCGGCGCCTGTTCCACTCGATGCTGTCGTTCGCGCTCAATGTGAAAATGTTGAATCCGCGCGAAGTCGTCGCGCGGGCCGAGCATGCGTATCGCAGCGGCGCGGCGCCGCTTGCCGCCGTCGAAGGGTTCATCCGGCAGATACTGGGCTGGCGCGAGTTCGTGCGCGGCGTGTACTGGGCACGCATGCCGGGCTATGAAAACAGCAACGCGTTCGGTCATCGCCGCCCGTTGCCGCATTGGTTCTGGGATGGCCGCACGCGCATGGCCTGCATGTCGCACGCGCTGCGGCAGTCGCTCGAAGACGCGCATGCGCACCACATCCTGCGGCTGATGGTGATCGGCAACTTTGCGCTGCTGGCCGGGCTGGATCCGCACGAGGTGCATGAGTGGTACCTCGGTGTCTATATCGATGCGTTCGAATGGGTCGAGATGCCGAACACGCTCGGGATGAGTCAATACGCCGACGGCGGGGCAATGGCGACCAAACCCTACGTTTCCAGCGCCGCGTACATCCACCGGATGAGCAATTACTGCAAGGGCTGCGCGTACGACCGCAATGCGCGAACCGGCGCGCGCGCATGCCCGTTCAACGCGCTGTACTGGGACTTTTTCGACCGGCACCGCGGCGCGCTGCAGCACAACAACCGGCTCGGGATGGTCTATCGGCAGCTCGCGCGCTTTGATGACGCGGCGCTCGAAGCGATTCGCATGCAGGCGGACAGCGTGGTGCGGAATCTCGAATCGCTGTAGGCCGTTCCGTCATCGGCCGCCGCCGTTCAGTGCGTGATCAGGGCGTCGGCCACCGCGCCGCCGAGGCCGGTGCCGCTGAGCCACGCGCCTTCGATCTTGCCGCCGCCCAGCCAGTCGCCGCACAGTCCGATGCGCGGGCCAGCCCGCCACGCAAAGCGGCCGGGAGTCGCGACAGACGACGGCGCCGGCTCGGCATAGCGCCAGCGATGGGCGGTTGCCGTGTCGGCGGTGGCGCCCACGATGTCCCGAAAGGCGTCCAGCAGCGTGCGCGTTATCTGCTCGGGCGGCGCCTCCAGATGAGCCTGGCTCCAGTCGGGTGTCGCGTGCAGCACCCACGTGCTCGCGCCGGTGCGCCCGGGCTTGGACGTGTCATGGGCGATCCAGCCAAGCGGACCGGAATTGACGAATGCGGCGTCGAATCCCGGGTTCGGCAAATGGCCGCACTGCGCCATCACGGCCCAGGCCGGGCGCATCTCGGTACGCTGGGCAATCACCGCGAGACCCGGTTCGGCGCGCTGCAGGAGCGGGACGGCCTGCGGCGCCGGAACCGCGACGATGACGACGTCGTGACGCGCGTCCAGCGCACGATGCTCGGACGAGATCAGTCGCCAGCCATGTTCGTCTCGCATCAACCCCGTGATCGTCGTCTGGGGCACCGTTTCGATTCCGGCCGACAGATGGCGCGCCGGCGCAGTCATGCCCGGCACGCCGACAAATCGCTGAGCTGGCGCGAGCAGTGCCCGCGGCCCGAGTGAGCCGATCGATGCGACGCGCGCGGCCCACGGGGCGGCAGCGCCGCTGGCGACCCATCGCGATATTTCGGCGACGAATGCCGGATGTTGCGCGGTGAAATACTGCGCGCCGTGATCGGCCTGCCAGCCGTCCGCGCGGCGCGTGCTCATGCGCCCGCCCACGCCACGGCTTTTCTCGTACACCGTCACTCGGTGGCCCGCATCGGTGAGGACGCGCGCGCAGGCCAGTCCGGCGATTCCCGCGCCGACGATCGCGATGTTGGCGGGCGAATCGGAAAATGAAGTCATCTGATTCGTCTAAAAAAATGCAGAATATTGCGCAAATTCTTAGCGCTCATATTGAATTCTATGTCGCGCTCGGGCATATGAAGTCGATATTTGTGAAATGTGACACGTAGATTTTGACTCGTTAAGTCATCATGAGTCGTTATATCGCTTCATCCCGCCGGGAATCGGCATAGAATAGAAACTGTGAACAAACGGCATGTCGCGGCCCGGCTGCGCATCGTGCGGCGGTCGTCGAGCGCCGCGCGCGCAGGAGCCGGAGTCCCCGCGCGGGAAGGGTGCTTGCAACAGGAGTCGTCATGGCTTTTGTCTGGATTTGCGGGGCAACGGGAGCCGTCGGCAGCGCACTTGCGCGCCGGCTGGACGCCAAGGGCGTTTCAATGGTGCTCACAGCCCGACACGCTGATAGTCTCGGCGCCCTTGCCGACACGATGTCGCGCGAGCGTGTGGTCGTTGCGCCCGCCGACGCGACTGATGCGGCGGCGCTCGATCGGGCGCTCGAGGCAGGCGTCGAGCGATTCGGTGTGCCGGACGGGCTTGCGCATTGCGTCGGCTCGATCGTCGTCAAGCCGATGCATTCGACTTCGGATTCCGAACTGCATGACGCGTTTGCGGCGAATTACTTTTCGGCATGGAACGCATTGCGCGCGTTCGTCCGCATGTTGCTCGCCGCTCAGGCCGGGGGCAGTGCGGTGCTGTTCGGCAGTGTCGCGTCGAGAACCGGGTTCCCGAACCATGAAGCCATCGCCAGCGCGAAAGCCGCGGTTGGCGCGCTCGCGCAGGTGGCGGCCGCCACCTACGCGGCGCGCGGGATTCGCGTCAACTGCATTCATCCCGGCCTGATCGTCTCGGCGATGTCCGCGCGTCTGACGAGTGCGCCGCAGGTCGCGAAGCGCCTCGCGGACGCCAATCCGCTCGGACGACTCGGCGTCGGCGACGATCCCGCCGCGCTTGCGGCGTTCCTGTTGAGCGCCGATGCGTCATGGGTGACCGGCCAGCAGTTCGGCGTCGATGGCGGCCAGGGTGCGCTGATCGTCTCGCCGAGGTCGTGATCATGCGTGCGGCGCTGCATCGCTACCGCGTTCCCGCAGCGTTGGCGCTGGCCGGCCTGGCGCCGTTCGTCGCGCTGTCGTGGCTGAGTGTCCACGCGTCGGCTGCCAATGACGATTACGTGCACGCGCTGCTGAACTACGCCGCGTGTATCGCGTCGTTCGTCGGGGCCGTGCATTGGGGTGTCGCGCTGCGCGCATCCGAGTCGCCGCCCCGCCAGCGCATTCTTTACGGATGGAGCGTGATCCCCGCATTGATGGCGTGGGCCGTGCTCATGATGCCGGGCATCGGCGCGCGGCTCACGGCAATGGCGATCGTGCTTGTCGCCTGCGCGGCCGTCGACGGCGTGCTGTGGAGAAAGGATTTCGTTCCGGCCTGGTATTTCGCGTTGCGGTGCCTGTTGACGAGTGTGGCAAGTCTCTCGCTGCTGGCCGCCGCGCCTTCGATGAACGGTTGATCCGAATCCCTCCGTGGCGACGTCCTGAACAGCTCGCCGACCCGAGTGCCGGAGCATCGAATTCGGGGGGGCATCACGATGAAATATCGCAGGCCCGCGGCGACGATGCTGTCGCCTCTCCATCGAGTCAGCGGCGCGCTGCCGCCGCCGCTGCAAATGCCGATTCAACGGCGCGCGGTTCGACTCGCGCAGCGCGATCGAACCGCGAGGTGATTCGCGCGCTCATTGCTCGAGATACACCTTGAGTCGCATCAGGCTGCGGCGAATCCAGCTCTTCATCGTGCCGAGCGGCACCTGCATGCGTTCGGCCAGCTCCGCGTACGACGCGCCGCCATGAAACGCTTCCCGCAGCACATAGGCCTGCCGTTCGCCCAGATGCGCGAGCCCGCGCTCCAGACGCAGGCGCTCCTGGCTCGCCTGCGCGCCGAGATCGGGCGTCGGGTTCTCGTCGGGGATCGACAGCGCCAGTTCGTCGTCGAGCGGAACCTCGCGGTGCTGCCTGATCCGGTCGATGGTCCGATTGCGTGCGAGCGTCATCAGCCATGTCATCGCCGTGCCGCGTCCGGCGTCGAATGAATCGGCGCGACGCCACGCCGTCGTGAACACGTCCTGAAGCAGGTCTTCCGCTTCGTGGCGGTCGCGGATCATCCGGACGATCACGCCGTACAGCCGCGCCGCCGTCGATCGATACAGCTGCGCGAACGCGTGCTCGTCGCCGGCGGCGACGCGAGACAGCAATTGGTCGAGTTCCGCATGCGCGTCGGGTGCTTCGTCGGGCTGAACGACCGCATCGGCGGTGAATTCCGTTCTGCCGCCCGGGCGCGACCTCCCGCGGGACGCGTCCCGGCGTTGCTGCCTGCCTGAATGCGGCTTCGTCGATCGACCCTTGCCGGACGACGGGCGGAGCGAATCTTGCGAGCAGTTCATCGGGAACTCCGTATGGCTTTGCGCTTCGCGCTGTTGCGCGCCCGAGGTGACGAGCGGGCGCGGCTCATGGCCGGGCACGGTGCCATCGCATTCGTCGCGAATGCCTGTCGCGCGCATTACGCATTCTTTCCGGACAACAAGGCGAGAAACTCTCGGCGAAGCGATGCGTCCGCGAGAAATTTCCCGCGCATCACGCTGTTGGTCATTTTTGCCTGGTCGTCCTTGGTGCCGCGCCAATGCATGCAGAAGTGCTCGGCCTCGAGTACGACGGCAAGCCCGTCGGGCGAGATGCGCGATTCGAGGAGATCGGCGATCTGCTTGACCGCTTCTTCCTGGATCTGCGGGCGCGTCATGACCCAGTTCACGAGCCTTCCGTACTTCGACAGGCCGATCAGATTCGACGCGGCGCTCGGCAGCACGCCGATCCAGATGCGACCCATGATCGGGCAGAGATGATGCGAGCAGGCGCTGCGCACGCGCAGCGGCCCGACGATCAGCAACTCGTCCAGCCGCTCGACGTTCGGGAATTCGGTGACGGACGGCGCCGCGTCGTAGCGGCCCGCGAACACTTCGCGGATGAACATCTTCGCGACGCGCCGCGAGGTCTCCCGGGTGTTGTGGTCGTTGTCGACATCGATCACGAGCGAGCGCAGCACCGCTTCCATTCCCTGCGCAACTTCGTTCTGCAACGCATCGAGTTCGCCGTCGCGCAGGTGCGCGGCGATGTTGTCGTTCGCATGGAAGCGCGCGCCCGCGTTCTCCAGCCGACGACGGATGATGTGCGACAGAGGAATGCCCTCGTCGATCGCAGTCAAGGTGTGTTCGGGAGCGTCGATCAGATTGCCCATGTCGGTTCGTTTCTCGAGGTTAGGGGGTCATGCGATGGATCGCGACAGAGGCGATGATTTGCCTGTGTTTCTTGGATAAAAACCGGGCGAACGCCGCCGCTATTTCGACGACGCGCCGACCGGGCGGCGCTCACCTGGCGTGCGCGGGCGTGCATGGCGGCCCGGCAGCGTGACCGGAGATCCGGTCCTGACCGCGCACGACGGACCCATTGGCGTTGCCGGGGCCCAGCCGCCGACGTCCCGGCGGAACCGCAACATCGGGTCGTTCGCAGTCGGCTTCGCCGCGAGCATGACGGCGGCGGACTGTTGCAACCTGGCCAGGACGAACGCGTGGTCGACGCGGCCGCCGACCGAGTGAAACAGGTGGAACCCTGCAAGGCGGATCAACGCGAGCGCCTGCACGCTGCCGTACTCATAGATGACCGCGGCCGCGCGGACACGGCGCGCCTGTGCCAGCGACACGAATTGAATCGCCAGATTCATCTGCAACGACGAGACCTCGGCGATCAGGGCGTCGACAGCCGGGCCCGGCTGCCGTAGCGCCCGCGGCACCGACTCGACGCGCTCGCTGACGTGCAGGCCGGCCTGCTCGATCGTTTCGTCGGATGCAGTCAGGACGCCCGTGACGAGTAGCGTGGGACACACGCGAGCCGCGACGGTGTGCGATCGCCGTTCGGGCAGTGCGCCCTGCAGGCCGGCGCTTGCACACCGGTCGGTCACCAGCGGCGAGCGGCGCCGGCAGCGTTGGCCGCGCTGCTGCGCGGCGACCCGCAAGCGCGATTCAATCGGCCGGTCGAGCGCCGCACCGACGTGGTGTAACGGGTTGCGTGCCGGGGCGACGGACACGCGCGCCATCCATGAAGCCGGACACGCCGGAAACCGGCGCGGCTTGATGTCGTGATTGCGTGTTGGCACGGGGCCTCCCTCGGTCGATTCATGCGTCACAGCTGGATTGTATGCAAATTTTCCGGAAAGTGAAGCGGAAAAGTGATTCACGCAACAATTTGCCCCGGATTATTTTGAGTCACTTGAGGCGTCGGTGCTGTAAGGTTGCGTTGCGAGCACGGGAGTCCTCATTTGTGCAAGGGAATTTCGTGTTGGTGTGGCGTATGAAACGACTTCCGGGGTCAATGGGGTGGTGGTTAATTTGCGCCGCGACGGGCCAGAAAGTACGCCGGAAGGTGCGCGATTTCGATGTGTGCATCGACCGTGTCGCACATTTGCGTGTCGATACGGCGAGATCCGGTCCGCGGCCGTTCCCGCAAAGCGTCGTGCAGTTGAAACGGGGCGGAGTGAGCCGCTTATAGGGAACCAGACGGCCACGGGGAAGGGGGAGGACTGCCCTGACGAGCGCGCCTGTGCGCGCACCGGCGCCGATCGATCCGGATTGCCCAAAACAGGCGCGAGCATTCCATCTCGGATCGAAGCGCCAACCGGGCCCGCGCGCTGCTCGCGACCGGCTCGTCAACGCGAAGTCACCAACGTGCAGCGTTTGGCTTCATGCGGGAACGCGGCCGCCGATTTCGACGGCAACGCTCCGAGCAATATCGGACTTCGTCCCAGGCGGCTTTCCATTTCTTTCTCCAGCTGAAAGGCAAGCCGCAGGTCTCGCATGTCTTCTCAGGCAAGTGCATCTTGTTGACCATGGCGAATCACGCGTCGAGAAGGATCCTGGCGAACTGTCCGGTCGAGCGGCGCTGCCGGCGTCGATACACCGGACCATCGCCGCTCACCGTCGAATCAGCGTGCATCGTCGCCCAGCAACTGACGGCGCAACGACTTTGCCCGCGTGCGCGGGTCGAGCCAGATCGAGAAGAATGCGCGCGCGAACGCCGGGTCGGTCACGTCGGCCGTGAGGCGGCCGTTGGTGTAGAAGCGTGCGCCGCGCTCGGGCACATACACACCGCACAGCACGTCGCCGCGCGATACGTCGGTGAACGCCCGTTCGATATCGCGGCGCCATGCTTCGAGCGTCGCCGCCGGCAACGGTGCGGGTGCGAGTCGCTCGATCTCGTCCATGCCCGTCGAGACTAGCCGCTCGCCTTTCACGTCGTGACGGTAGGCCAGCGACAACGCAAACGGCGTGTCGAACGCGCCCGGCGGCCGCGGCGCCCACAGCTGGGCGTCGTACAGACAGATGCCCAGGATGCAGAACCGGCCGGATCCGATCAGTCGCGCCGACGCGATGTCGTCGACGCAGCTCGCGCCGGCGAACAAGGGTGCAGCCAGCGCCGCGGCCGCGACTGCGGCGAGCATCGCAAGCCTGCGCCGCATGTCAGCCGCCCGACGACACGATGAAATGCATCACGTCGGTCCGCCGCTCGACAAATCCCGCTTCGCAATAGGCGAGATAGAGGCGCCAGGTGCGAATGAACGTCTCGTCGAACCGTTGCGCACGCACCGAGTCGATGCGCGCCTCGAAGGCGGCCCGCCAGGTGCGCAGCGTGCGCGCGTAGTCGTCGCCGAACGCCAGCACCGGTTCGGCGGCCAGGCCGGCCCGCCGCGCGGCATCGACGAAACGCTCCGGGCTCGGCAGCATCCCGCCGGGAAAGATGAACTCGCGAATGAAGTCGCTTGACGTGCGGTACGCGTCGAATAGCGACTCGATGATCGTGATCGATTGAATCAGCGCGCGAGCACCGGGCTTCAGGCGCTGCCTGAGCGTGTCGAAGTACACCGGCCAGAATGTTTCGCCCACGGCCTCGAACATCTCGATCGACACGATCGCGTCGTATTGGCCGTCGACGTCCCGATAGTCGCGCAATTCGAGCGTGACGCGATCGGACAGCCCGTCGCGCGCCATGCGCTCGCGGGCCAGCGCGTATTGCGCCTGCGAGACGGTGACGCCATGCACGCGGATGCCTTGCCGCGCGGCATGCGCGGCGAACCCGCCCCAGCCGCAGCCGATCTCGAGCACGTGCATGCCGGCGCGCAGGCCGAGCGAATCGACGATGCGCTGATACTTCGCCGTTTGCGCGTCGGCGAGCGAACGCTGCGCGTCGCCGTCGAAGCATGCGCTCGAATACGTCCACGTGTCGTCGAGCCACAATCCGTAAAAGTCGTTGCCGAGATCATAGTGCGCGTGGATGTTGCGGCGGCTGCCGGCCCGCGTATTCATCCTCAGCCGGTGACGCAGCGCGTACCAGAGGCGTGCCAGGCGGCCGCCGGTCACCGTCTTCGCGATCACCGGCTGGTTGCGGATCGCGAGGCGCAGCAGCGCGACGAGTTCGGGCGTCTCGATCCAGCCGGCGCGATACGCTTCCGCGAATCCGATGTCGCCCGCGCGCAGGATCGCACGGCACGCCCGCCAGTCGCGGACCTGCAGCGTCGCGGCCGGCTGGCGGTGCGGATCGCCGAACACATGCTGCGCGCCTTCGGGCGTCACGAGCGTCAGGTGACCGTCGTTGATTTGCCGGAGCAGCGCGATGAACAACCGGGCCGAGAGCGGCATCGCCGGTTGCGAGGCGGAAGACAGCAGGCGCAGCAAGGTCATGGGCGAGCCTCGTGATCGGACATCGCCGAGCGGCCGTGTGGCGACGCGCCCGGCGAACGGGACAATGGCGAATCGGCAGCGGCGGAACGGCCGGGGGGCGTCTTGCCGTGGAACGGCACGCGCGCGAGCCACAGCCGCAGCGCTTGCCAATGAATGCGAATGACGACGTTGATCGCGTTCAGCGGCTGCCGGGCCAGCGCGCGCCATGCGCGTGCCGCCGTCAGCGGCGCGGACCGCATGCCGATTGCCGTGCGCAGCAGCAGACCGTCGTCGTCGCGATAGTCGATCGCCACGCTCAGATGGTCGCCGCACTGACGCACGCGAAACGCGTAATCGCCGACGATGTCGCAAAACGGCGAGACATGAAACGTCTTGCGGCAGACGAGCACGGTGTCGGCGTCGATCGGTGCGTGACGCATCGCACTCAGCAGGTAGCCGTGGTGCGCACCGAACGTGTTGCGCACATCGGCGTACAGCGCGCGCAGCCGGCCCGCGCGGTCGTAGCAGTACCAGAAGCTCACCGGATTGAATGCGTAGCCGAAGATGCGCGGGATCGTCTGCAGCCAGATCGGGCCGTCGGCGGGAATGCCGGCGCGCGCGAGGACATCGCGCATCCACGGGCCGAGCGCGCGGCCGTCGCGCGGGCCGTAGTCGCGGGAAGCGAGCGCAAGCGGGGCCCGGCGATCGATGCCGAACCAGCCGACGTCGATCTCGTCCAGCCGCTCGACGTCGCAGCAGACCTGGAATATCGGGTACGCGAACGCATGGCGCACCGGCCGCAGCCGTTCATGCATCACGGTGCCGACGAGCAGCCGGGCGGCCATGCCGTCGCGGGCAAAGGGCGCGTTCATGGGCGAGCCCAGGACGGCGCGATGCCGAAGCTGCGGGCGACGCGCAACGCCGATTTCAGTCCATCCTCATGGAACCCGTAGCCCGTCCACGCTCCCGCGAACCACGTATTGCGCCGCCCTTGCAGCATCGGCAGGCGATGCTGCGCATCCACGGCCGCGAGATCGAGCAGCGGGTGTTCGTAATCGTAGCGGCCGAGCTGGGTGTCGGGCGCGGGCTCGTCGACCGGATTCAACGTGACGACGACCGGCGAGCGGAACGGCAACGGCTGCAACTGGTTGAGCAGGTAGCTCACGCACACCGGCGATTCGCCGCCCGTGCGCCTCGGCCGGCCGCCCAGGTAGTTCCATGCCGACCACACGCGCCGTCGGCGCGGCAGCAACGCGGTATCGGTATGAAGCACCGCGACGTTGTGCTGGTAACGCACGGCGCCGAGCACGTCGCGCTCGGCCTTGCTCGCATCCGCGAGCAGCCGCAGGCTGGTCGGCGCATGGCACGCGAGCACGATCGCGTCGAAACGCTCGTGACCGGCCGTATCGGTCGCCACCGTCACGCCCGCGTCGTCGCGCCGTATCGCGCGGACCGGCGTATTCACGCGCACGTCGTCGAGCGTCGCGGCGATGCGCTCGACGTACTGCCGCGCGCCGCCCGCGACGGTGCGCCAGGTCGGCCGGTTGTTGACCTGCAACAACGCGTGATTCAGGCAGAAGCGCAGGAACGTCGCCGCCGGAAACCGCAGGATGTCGTTGGCCGCGCTCGACCAGATGGCGGCCGCCATCGGCAGCAGGTAGTGATGCTGGAACGATGCGCCGTAACCGCCGGCCGTGAGCAGTTCCCCGACCGAAAGACGCTGCCGGCTCGCCGATTCGAGGTGATCTTGCGCGGACGCGTTGAAGCGCAGGATGTCGCGCAACATGCCGAGAAAGGTCGGCGAGAACAGGTTGCGGCGTTGTGCGAACACCGTGTTCAGGTTGCTGCCGGCCCATTCGAGCCGGCCACCGTCGACCGAAACCGAAAACGACATGTCGGTCGAATGGGCGGCCACGCCCAGTTCGTCGAACAGCGCGATCAGGTTCGGATAGGTCCGGTCGTTGAACACGAGGAATCCCGTGTCGACGGGGTGGCGTGCGCCGTCGAGGTCGACGTCGACCGTGTGCGTGTGACCGCCGAGATAGTCGGCGGCCTCGAACAGCGTCACACGGTGACGGCGGGCCAGCAAGTACGCGCTGGCCAGGCCCGCGATGCCGGCGCCGACGACGGCAATCCGCCGGCCGGGCAGCGACATTGTAAGTTCCGGGTGCATCGCGAATGGTCTCCGTCAGTCACAAGTGCAGGTTCGGGAATCACATGTGCTCATATACGTCGCACCGCACGCGGCGGATGCAGGCGCGGTTGTCATTCGCGATCGCCGGGCGACGCGAAGCCCGGCTTGCCGATCTGGTCGGGTGTTTGCGGCACCCGCCTGAAGCGCGACGTGTCGTAACCCATCGCATCGAGCCGGGCGAGCAGCGAGCGATAGGTGGCCTCGTCCATCGTCGGCTCGCGCGAGAAGATCCAGCCGAGCGTCTTGCCCGGGTAGCCGAGGATCGTGTACCGGTAGTCGGGGTCGACGTAGAGCGTCAGTTGCGTGACATACACCGGCCAGAACAGCCGCACGCGCCATTCGCCGCCGCCGCTGCCGGGCTTGACGGCGTCGACGAACCGGTAGTGCTTCTCGGGCTGGTCGAAGCCGCCTTTGCGGCCGACGAATGCGTCGTCGATCCGGCCGTCGTCGCGCAGGCGCCACTCGGCCCGGCTGCCGACGAAGCGGCGTTCCGCGAAATACGGGATGTTCGCGATCACGTACCAGCGGCCCATGTAGCGCGGCAGGTCGACGGGTACGGTCGACAGCGGGACGGCGGCGCGCGGATTCGGGTTCGGCGGGCTGCCCGAGCACCCGGCGGCCCCGATCGCGAGCGCCGTCACGACCGTGACGGCGATGCGGCGGACGACCCGGTATGAGATTTCGGCCCTCATGCGAGAACCCGGCGCTTGTCGAACAGATAGTGGGCGACGCCCCATTCCTGCCCGTCGGCATAGCCGAACAGCTCGGCGACCGCCATGTAGAACATCCGCCAGCGCTGGAACCAGATGCGGGCGTCGGCGCCGTAGACCGTCTCGAAAATCGGCATGATCCGGGGGCGCGCCGCATCGAGCGACGCGAGCCACTGATTGGCCGTGCGGGCGTAGTGAGTCCCGTCGAGCCACCATTGGCGGGCGATGCGCACGTCGTCCTGGAACCGCAGCAGCAGGTCGGCCGACGGCATCGTCCCGCCCGTGAAGAAATGGCGCGACATCCAGTCGGTGTCGTCGTGCACCGCGAAGTGATAGGCGAGCAGCTTGTGCGCGAAGATGTGCACGAAGAGCTTGCCGTCGTCGTGCATCCAGCGCGCGATTTTGGCGAGCAGTTGCCCGTAGTTCTTCATGTGCTCGAACATCTCGATCGAGAGCACGCGGTCGAAACCGGCATCCTCGGGATCGAAGTCGAACTCCACCACGTTGCCGGTCACGATGCGCAGATTCGTCAGCCCGCGCTGCGCCGCGCACCGCTCGATGAAGTGGCGTTGACCGTGCGAATTCGACAGGCCGACGATCTGCGCGGCCGGGTAGCGCTCGGCGAGCCAGAGCGACAGCGAACCCCAGCCGCATCCGAGGTCGAGAATGCGATGGCCGTCCTCCAGCCTGGCGCGCTGCGCGTACAACGCCAGCATGGCTTCTTCTGCTTGCGACAGCGTTTCGTCGCCGCACGGGTAATAGCCGCACGAATATTTGAGCCGCGGGCCGAGATGGGCCTCGAAGAAGCTGCCGGGCACTTCGTAATGCTGCGTGTTCGCCGCGAGCGTTTCGATTGCGATCGGACTCGCGCCCAGTTCACGCACCAGCGTGTCGTAGGCCGCCGCGCGCCGTTCGCCGTCATACGCGTGTTCGTCGCGCAGGCGTTGCCGCATGAGCGAGCGCATGCCGGCCCGGATCAGCCGGTCCGGCAGCCAGCCGCGCTCGCAGCAGCGGATCAGCCAGGCGTCGTTGGGTGCCGCCGCCGAGGCCGGCGACGGTTGCGAGGTGGTAGCGGTCATGATCGCGTGCTCCGGTCTTCAGGGTGATCGGATCGAGTGGGGGAAGGGCCGGGCGCCGGCCTCGGAGGCCACGGAACGATGGCGCTGGTCGTGCGCATGTACTCGCGGTAGCCCGGCCGGCTTTGCACCAGACGCGCTTCGAGCAGCGGCAAGCCGGATACCTTGAGCAGCAGCCATGCCATCAGGAGTGGCGGGAACAGCGTCAGCCAGCCCCACGGCATGCCGATCGCCAGCGCCGTGTAGGCGAGCCAGTGCACGCACTCGAAAAAATAGTTGGGGTGCCGCGAATAGCGCCACCAGCCGGCGCGACAGACCTGGCCGCCGTGGTCGGGATCCGCGAGAAACCGCTTGAGTTGCCGGTCGGAGGCCGTCTCTCCGGCGACGGCGGCGATCCAGATCGCCACTGCCGCGGCAATCGCGAACCGGGACGGGGTTGCCGCGCTGTATGCGGGGATAAAGAACGCGATGGACAGCAGCATCGAGATCAGCGCCTGCAACTGGAACAGCCAGAACATGTTGCGCGGCGCGGCGTCGCCCCACTGCAGGCGGAACTGTCGATAGCGCGGGTCTTCCGGCTGCCCGCGGTTGCGCCGCCACAGGTGCCGCGCGAGTCGCAGCCCCCAGATGCCGCCGCCCGCGGCGACGAGCGCACGATTCAATTCCGGGCCGGTCGCCAGCGCGGCGACGAACACGGCGACGCCGCCGAGCGTCGCGGCCCAGACCGGATCGATCATCCCGGCGTTCCGGGAATGCAATTGGGTAATCCACACCGTCGTGAAGGACAGGATCAGTCCGACGAAGGCGAGGAGGGCAACGACGACGGCGGGCATACGGGCTCCGAGGGCGCGATACCCTTTATACGGAGCCGGCGACCGATCGGATGCAGACGAATGCGACGAGATGCGTGATCTCGTCTAGAGAGAAGGCAGCGGGCGGCACGCCGCCGCGCTTTACGTTTGCGGGTCGAGCGCGATGCGCGCGTCAAGTGGTGTGCATCGCGCCGGTGGCGAGCACCGGCCCGGTGGGTTGGCCGCTCGGCGAGCCGCCGTGAGGCTCGAGCGATACGGCGAGCACCGCGCGTGCATCGAGTCGCGCGACGATCGCTTGCGGCAGCGTCATCGACGCCGGTGCGTTCGACGCGAATACGCCGAGCGAGATCGGCTTCGCATTCGGCGGAATCAGCCAGAGCTCCGTCGAGCGGTCCGCGGCGACAGGTGGCGTGTTCGCGGGCACCACGACCATCCGGGCACGCCGCAAGTCGACCGTGGCGGTCCACCGTGCGACGCCATCCGCTTGTGCCAGCGTGGCCGCCATGTAGTGGCTGTCTTCGGCAGCGGGGCGCGGCGGCGCTTCGCCCACCCGGATCACGTTGACCGTGAGCAGCCCGAGCGCCGCCACGCTCGCGCCCATGCCGACCCAGCGCCACAGTTTCAGGTTGTTCCACCATCCGTCGGATGGCGCAGCGCTGCGCGGGCGCGGCGGCGGGATGAAGCCCAGTTGGTGCTGGATCCTCGTCCAGGTTCTCGCGGGCGGGTCGACGGGCGTGACGTCGTCCGCGAGCGGGGCGAGGTGGCGCTGCCAGCGCTCGAGCGTGGCTTGCAACGCCGGGTCGCGCGCGGCGGACTGCTCCAGCTCGCGGCGCGCGTCTGCGTCGAGCACGCCGAGGGCGTATTCGGCGCAGCGCAATTCGGGATCGTGATCGGCCGGCGTATTCATTGCTCCAGACACACCTTCAGCTGCATCAGGCTGCGCCGGATCCAGCTCTTCATGGTTCCGAGCGGCACACGCAGTCGCGCTGCCAGCTCACTGTAGGTCGCGCCGCTGAAGAAGGCCTCGCGCACCGCGCGGCCCTGCTGCGGATCGAGTTGCGCGAGGCATCGCTCGAGGCGCAGGCGCTCCTGCGAGGCCTCCGCCAGCGTGGCGGGCGTCGGATCTTCGGCGGGAAGCTCCAGCGCCTGTTCGTCGTCGAGTTGCGCGTCGCGATGCTGCCGCAAGCGGTCGATCGTCTTGTTGCGCGCCAGCGTGATCAGCCACGTCATCGCGCCGCCGCGCGCCGGGTCGAATGCGTCGATGCGTCGCCATGCGGTCGTGTAGACCTCCTGGAGGAGATCCTCGGCTTCCCCGTGATCGTGAAGCATGCGCACGATTGTCCCGAACACCCGCGACGCGGTCAGCCGGTACAACTCCGCGAAAGCCGCCTGGTCGCCTGTTGCTGCCTGAAGCATCACCCGGTTCAGATGTTCGCGGCGCGCGACATCCGCATCGGCATCGCGCGAAGGGGCAGACTGATCGAAGCCGCTGGCACCGCCTGGCGTGTCGCTCATGCGAAGGGGATGGCGCGGACCGCCATGATGTGAATATCGAGCGAAATATAGCACTCTCGGATGCATGTGATCGACCGATCGGTGGCGCGCCCGCTGCACGTTGTGCAGCGCAACGCCCGCTGTGATCTCTTCAACCAGATACGAGCGACGCGTCCGCGCGGATGCAGGCAGCCGCAACGTGCGGCGAATGCGGCCGACTACCGTCGGTTGCGTGCACAATGACCGGGTTTCGTGTCTGGAGAGTCATTCAATGAAGCGAAGTATCGTTGGCCGACCGGTGTGGGCGGCGGGAGTGATCGTGGCGGGCGCCGCCCTGGTGCTGGCGGGATGTGCAGGCCTCGCCGGCGGGCCCAGCGGGAATGCACACGTTCCGCAACCCGCGAAATCCGTCGATCTCGATCGCTACGTCGGCAGATGGTACGAGTTCGCGCGGTATGAAAACCGCTTCGAGCGCGGATGCGACGGCGTGACGGCCGACTATGCGAAGCGGGAAGACGGTCTCGTCGGTGTGCGCAATACCTGCCACGAAGGCGGGCCGGACGGCCACGCGCGAAGCTCCGACGGGCGCGCAAAGATCGTGGCCGACAGCGGCGGCGCAAAGCTGAAAGTGTCGTTCTTCGGGCCGTTCTTCTTCGGCGATTACTGGGTGCTCGATCGCGCCGACGACTACTCATGGTCGATCGTCGGTGAACCGTCGGGTCGGTTCCTGTGGATCCTGACGCGCGATGCGAAGCCCTCCGCTGAACAGGCCGCGGCGCTTGTCGAACGGGTTCGGACGCTCGGTTACGACACGACGATGTTGCGGCGCACTGCGCATTAGGGCGACCGCACACAACACGCGTGCACGGCGCCATCGGGCCGGGAACAACGCCGAGCTCCGCGTATGCCCGCAGCCGTGGCCGATGGCGACGGCGAAAGGCGGGATATCGCCGATGGAGTACACGTGATGGTGTCGATACCCGTCAACGTGGGAGGCGTCTGCATTGACGCCGTTAGACTCGCGCGTGGGGTGGGGCGATACAAACCGGCGTGCGCGCTCCCGCTCTCGCTCCGAGAGGCGGATCGTTGTGCACGCCCGATGCCAGGCATCGGGCGCGAACAGTCGGTGGACTAGATCTGAGCGCGGTCGCGCGAGTTCACGGCGACCACCGTGGGCGATTCGGCCAGCGGGAGGAAACGTCGGGTGGTGCCGTCCAGCGCATCGATGCCGCCCGTCTCGATGTCGTAGACCCAGCCGTGCAGGTTTAGGCGTCCTCGCTCCAGTGCAAGCGCGACTGAAGGGTGGGTGCGCAGGTTCGCCAGTTGCGCGATGACGTTTTCGCGCACGAGCCCGTCGAGTTTTGCGCGCGGCGTGTCGTATTCGTGCGCGGCGTTGATGACTCGCGCGGAATCGGCATGACGCAGCCAGTTCGCGACGGCCGGCAGATGGTCGAGGCAGGTGCAGCGCGAAATCGCGCCCATCGCGCCGCAATCGGAGTGGCCGCAGATCACGATATCCCGAACGCCGAGAACGGCGACCGCGTATTCCACGGTGGCCGACACCCCGCCGGGTTCCGGGCCGTAGGACGGCACGATATTGCCCGCATTGCGGATCACGAACAGTTCGCCCGGCTCACGCTGAGTGAGCAGTTCAGGTACGACACGGCTGTCGGAGCACGTGACGAATAGCGCCTTGGGGTTCTGTGACGTGGCGAGTTGCTTGAAAAGCGCCTCACGTTGCGGGTAGATGTCGCGTTGAAAACGCAAAAAGCCATCGATGATGTCTCGCATGCTCGCTCCAAAACTTCAGACGTATGATCAGCGCAGTTGCAAGCAGGTGCGCCTGCGCGGCGAGCATGATAATAGAGACATCAGGCGGGCGGGATGGCGTGCGGGGTCGCCTGGTATCCGACCCAGGAGAACGAATATTCGATCAATTTGACATAATTAACATTATCACATATATGGGGTCGGAGTCATAATTAATGCTCCAGACCTTGCGCTCATTTCGGTTTCCGGCTGCACCGAAATAATATGCCTCCAGTCACAACAACCTTTCGCGGCCGGGATTTGTGCAGTAGCGCGCTGCACAATTACCGTGGTGACACGACAAGACTGACGACAGCCCGTACCTGCCTTGGTATGCGGATTCGAGCACGGATGGCCGCGCAGCGTGTTGACCATAACACCCGCCCAGACGTGCGCCAGCAACGTCGTGACGAATTTTCGCCAGCCGCGACTGTCTTCGTATTCGGCTCTGGCCCACGAAAGTGTCACGGCCCCAGTTCAGGCCGGCGGGCGATCCGTTTATCAGCGACTGAGCTGCTATTGAATTGATGCTATAATTGATGCGAAAATGCATCGAAGGAGGCATCATGCGTACCACCGTCACCGTCGACGACACTCTCTATGCGCGCGCACTCGAACTCGCCGAACCGGGCATGCCGCCGGCCGACCTGTTCCGGGCGGCACTTGAAACCTTCGTGCGTGTTCAGGCCGGTCAACGCCTAGCCGCCCTGGGCGGTCGCGCGCCCGACATGGCAGATGTCCCGCGCCGCGCCGCTGAGGCAACCGCCCGATGAGTGTCTTGGTCGACACGTCCGTGTGGGTCGAGCATTTCCGGCGGCCACTCCCGGCACTTATCCAACTTCTGCGCGTCGATAGCATCCTTACACATCCGCTGGTGATACTTGAGCTCACGTGCGGGACACCACCCGAACCGCGGGCACGAACGCTGGGAGATCTCGCGTTATTGCGCCAAACGCGCCTCGCGACGCCAGGCGAAGTAGCGGACTGGATCGAGCGGGAACGGCTGTATGGGCGCGGATGCGGTGCCGTGGATTGCACGCTGCTTGCATCGGTGCTGTTGACCCCGAGCACCCGGCTCTGGACGCGTGATCGGCGGCTCGCGCAACTGGCAGAGCGATTCGGGGCCCAATACGTACCGCCTGACCTGCATTGAGCGTAAGCGTGGCACCGACACCGTATTGCTTTAGCATGGCGGCTTGGAACAAGCCAGCGAGAACGCAAACGCTTTTCTGGTTCCTGCATCCGGTAGCGATCCCGATGCCGCTGCCAAGCGTTGGTTACAGAAGCACTGGCAGGTCATTTTCGAACGCATGCTCGAGGACTGGTATGTCGACGAGCGTCTATGGCCGCAAGGTCGTACGCTCAAGCTATTCAAGGAGTGGTGCGAGATCCGCATGCACTCGATTGTCCTGGATTGCGCCGAAGCGCCGATCTCGTACGAGGACTAAGCCAGATCCTGTGCCAGATGCCAGGGCAGCAGGTCATCAATCCGGTTGATCGGATGATCCGCAATGCGCGCCAGCACATGGCGCAGATATGCTTCCGGATCGACGTCATTGAGCTTGGCGGTGACAATCAGGCTGTAGATAGCGGCAGCGCGCTCGCCACCTGAGTCTGCCCCCGCGAACAAGTAGTTGCGCCGTCCGATAGGGGGTAACCTTGATCTCCGTGCAATTTTCCGGTTAGAGCGATCTGGACTGCATGCGGGGTTACGCCCCGCCGCCTCTAAGTATTTTTTTAAAATCAAATGGTTGCTGTCTGTTTTTCAAGCCAGCGGGCTACAGACATACCATCCAACCAACGAGTAACAAGAAATGAAGGCACGGAAAAGGGCGCGTGGGTCGCCCGCAAGGTGATGCACCGTCATCGCAACGCTTGTCGGCTCGGTTGCCGACGCGAACGAGGCGAATTTCGTAGCAACAGTCGCCTGGCGCGTCGACGGCATCGTCTCGGTGACGAACCAGTTGCAATTCGACGATCAGCCTTTGTGAGGTGAACGCGGCCACTATCTTCTTGCAACGATATGTTCATGGCGGTCATCAATCGATGCTATGTGAGGATCCACGGCCGACCTCGAATGAGAGGGGGACTCGCCCCCGCCACGACCAACCCCGCGTTGTAACGTGATGAAGCAATTTCCGCCTCCTGCCTTCGGTGAAGTATTCGCAACAGTCTCATCATCAAATCGTGTGGGGTACCCCCCGCTCTAGCAATGTTCGGGCGATCTGCGCAAGGCGTCGCGGGGGAGTGAATACGAGCTAGCGATCACGCTGCTGTCTTGAGCGCAGGCGCCGGTGCGGCGCCCGCCGCGTCATACCCGGCAATCGCAAGCGCGAGCACGGGATTCAGGCTGTCAACCATCGCACTGGGGATCAGGATCGTCGCGCCGCGTTCCTTCGTCGTTTCGTAGATGATGTTCATCGCTCGCAACTGAAGCGCACCTGGATGATTTTCGTAGACCTGCGCCGCTTCGACGAACTTGGTCGCGATCTCGGCCTCCGCCGAGCCGAGGATCACCCGTGCCTGCTTTTCGCGCTCGGCTTGCGCCTGGCGCGACATCGAATCCTGCAGCGCGACTGGGATCGCAACATCGCGGGTCTCGACCGAGCGGACGGTCACGCCCCAATCCACGGTCTTTCTGCCGATCTCGTCGCGCAGGTGCATGTCGGCCGCCTTGCGATCCGACAACAAGGCAGCCAGCATCGATGCCCCGATCATTTCCCGCAGCGAGGTTTGCGCAACGCGGTCGATTGCTTGCCGGTAGTCGGTGATGGCGAGCGCGGCTTTCTGCGCGTCATGGACGTGCCAGAAAATCACGGCGTCGACGTTGACGGGCACGGTGTCCTTGGTCAGCGCTTGTTCGGCGTTGAAGGCGGTGGTTTGAATGCGTTCGTCGATGATCGCGACAACATTGTCCAGGATTGGAATGATCATGAAAAAACCGGCACCCTTGACGCTTTGCAGCTTGCCAATCCGCAGGATCACGAACTTCTCCCAGACGTTGGCGACCCGCACGGACAGTGCGATCAGGACCGCGACGATGAAAAGGGGGGCCGCAAGATACAGGTGGCCCCACGCGCCGATGGCGAATGCCGCGAGGACGAACGCGGCAGATAACACGAGTGTGATGGGATTCATGGTGACGCTCCGTTTCGGTGACGACAACCTGGCGCATGAGCGATGAGGCGCACTGCATCTCGGGTCGTCTTGGGCGTTCTGGCAACAAGGGCAGAAGCCCTGATGCGAGCGTGCGCCCTAACGCCATGCCGATCGGTACGGTGCCGTACCTCGATCGCGCGCGCTGCGCTTGCGTGACCGGATAGCGAAATATCGGGTGATCCGGTGTGTGAATGACGTGCAGCGCACCACGAGACGCTTCCCGGAGACTGTTCTTCAGCGTACCGACTCGACGAGCCTGCGCGATGCACGATGACGTTCGTCACGTTCTTCAGCGGGGAGCGGTTCATGAAATATCCGATCTACATCACGCAGCATGGGCAGCCCCGCTATCGCGGCGCGCTTCCGGATTTCCCCGAGGTCGGCGTGGAGGGCGACTCGTATGGCGAGCTGCAAGCGGCCGCCGAGCAACGGGTCATGGCCCGCTACGACCGCTCCGCGCGTCTCGTTCCGCCACCGACCACGGACATGTCGGTATTGCAGGCGTCGGAAGTCGATGCCGAGGACGGGATCTGGCGGTTCATCGATCTGGACCTGAGCCGGATGACGTCGAGTTCGGTGCGCATCGAGCTGTGCTTGCCGAAGCGCATCGTGCACGACATCGATCGGACGGCGAACGCGCTGCATACGACTCGCGATGCCTTCGTGTCGCTGGCGTGCGAGAACGCAGCCGTCCAATCCACGCAGCACGGGGCGTTGCGGTGCGAACCCGTCGCGAAATCGCTGTCGGAAGCGGCCTGACGGCCCGGGCGTGCCGGGCATGAAGCCGCTGCGGATGGTGCGGCGATGGGGGAGGAAGCGCCTTGAAGATTCACGTTGCGCGAGTGTCGCGACGCCGGACATCGCCATGGAGCAATGCCCGGCCGATTCGCGAGGAGTTCTTCGGCGAGGAGCGACTGGCGCAGCATGCGGGCAGCCTGGCTCGCGCGCAGAAGGTGCTGCCCGGTGTGGCAGCGGGCCCGTCGCTCGCCACGCGGCTGAAGGACAACGCGGATCATCTGCTGAAGGCCTACCGGAACACGGCGGCCGCAGACGCACGCGGCGAAGAAATCACGCCTGCGGCAGAGTGGTTGCTCGACAACTACTATCTTGTCGCGGAACAGGTGCGGCAGATCCGGGATGATCTCTCCCCGCGTTATTACCGGCAACTGCCCAAACTCGGCAACGGCCCGTTCGCCGGTTATCCGCGCGTGTTCGAGATCAACTGGGCCTTCGTCGCCCACACCGACAGCCGTTTCGATCCCGATGCGCTATGTCGTTTCATGCTTGCCTATCAGGCCGTGGAACCGTTGACGATCGGCGAACTGTGGGCGGTGGCGATCACGCTGCGGATCGTGCTGATCGAGAACCTGCGACGGCTCGCGGATCAGATCATCGACGACCGGCGCGCGAGACTCGACGCCGACGCGCTCGCGGATCGCCTGCTCGGCGAGGGCGGCCAGGCGCGGGTCGCGGCGGAGCCGCTCGTCGCCAATTACGAGCAGGCCGTATTGCACGATGCGTTCGCGGTGCAGCTGATTCAGCGGCTGCACGATCCCAATCCGGCCGTCGCGCCGGCACTGGCGTGGCTGCATCGGCACCTGGCGGCGCGCGGCGCGACGCCGGACCAAATTGTCGCGTCCGTCAACCATCAGCAGGGCGCCGCCAGCCTGACCGTGCGCAACGTGATCACCAGCATGCGGCTGATTTCGGAGGTGGACTGGACCGATCTGTTCGAGCGCGTCAGCCTGGTCGATCAGGTACTGCGCAGCCACCCAGGCTTCGCGGAGATGGATTTCCCCACGCGCAACCTGTATCGCGACGCGGTTGAAGCGCTGGCCCGCGGCGCACCCGTCAGCGAGCTCGAGATTGCCCGCCGCGTCGTCGCCGATGCGGCGGCGCAGGGTGCAGGCTGCGGGCCGGCCGCCGAGACGGATCCAGGTTACTACCTGCTGGCGAACGGCCGCGCCGCGCTCGAAGCGGAGATCGGCTATCGGCCGCCCGTCGCGTTGTGGCTGCGGCGCCTGACACGCCACGCCGGTCTCGGCGGTTATCTCGGCCGGATCGGGCTGATCGTCGCGCTGCTGCTGGCGGGCATGCTGGCGTGGCTCACGCGTGTCGAACCGCCCGGTCACTGGCTGATCTGGCTCGGCGTCGCCGGCCTGCTACCCGCGCTGGATGCCGCGGTCGCGCTCGTCAATCGCGGCGTGATGCGCGATGTCGGCGCGAAGATCCTGCCCGGCCTCGCATTGCTCGACGGCATTCCGCCGGACCTGCGCACGATGGTCGCCGTGCCGGTGCTGCTGACAACGGAAGCTGTGCTCGGCGAGCAGATCGAGCAACTGGAAATTCATCATCTGGCGAGCCCCAACGGCGCGCTTTACTTCGCTTTGCTCTCCGACTGGATGGACGCGTCCACGCCGCACGCCGACAGCGACGACAGGTTGCTGGCATCCGCGACGGAGGGCATCGACCGGTTGAATCGCCTTTATCCGGCTGCGCCGGGCGAAGGCGAGCGCTTCCTGCTGCTGCACCGCAAGCGCGTATGGAACGACGGCGAACGGTGCTGGATGGGCTGGGAGCGCAAGCGCGGCAAGCTGCACGAGCTGAATCGATTGCTGCGCGGCGCATCGGACACGACGTTCATCGCGGCGGCCGGCCGGACGCCGCACGTGCCGCCGGACGTGCGCTACGTGATCACGCTCGATGCCGATACGCGGTTGCTGCGCGATACCGTGCGCCGCCTGGTCGGCAAGATGGCGCATCCGCTCAACCGGCCGGTATTCGATTCGGCGAGCCGGCGCATCGTCGGCGGCTACGGCGTCCTTCAGCCGCGCGTCACGTCCTCGCTCGCGAGCGGCGACGAGGGTTCGCTGTTCCAGCGCGTGTCGTCGAGCGCGCACGGCATCGATCCTTACGTGTCAGCCGTATCGGATGTCTATCAGGATCTGTTCGACGAAGGATCCTATGCGGGCAAGGGCATCTACGACGTCGACGCGTTCGAGGCGGTGCTCGCCGGTCGCGTGCCGGAGAACGCGGTGCTCAGTCACGATCTGTTCGAAGGTATTTTCGCGCGGGCCGGACTGGCGTCGGATATCGAGGTTGTCGAAGCGTCGCCGTCCCGCTACGACGTCGCCGCGAGCCGCCTGCACCGATGGGCGCGCGGCGACTGGCAGCTCCTGCCCTGGTTGCTGTTCGGCCACGAACCGTTGACGGCGGTCGGCCGCTGGAAGATGCTGGACAACCTGCGCCGCACACTCACGGCGCCCGCCATGCTGGTCGCGCTACTGGCCGGATGGATGCTGCCGCTCCCCGTATCGCTCGCCTGGAGCGCCTTCGTGCTGGTGACGATCGCGCTGCCGTTCCTGTTGCCTGTATTGAGCGGGCTGGTGCCGCGCTGGCGGCGCACGCACGTGAAGATGACCACGCGCAGCGTGCTCCATGCATGGTCGATGGAGTTGCGGTTCGCGTTGACGCGGTTCGGCCTGTCGATCGTCATGTTGCCGCAGCAGGCGTGGTCGATGGGCGACGCGATCGCGCGTACGCTGTTTCGTGTGGCGATCAGCCGTCGCCATCTGCTCGAATGGACCACGGCGGCCGCAGCGGGTGCGCGCGACCGGCGGACCCTCGCGCCCACCTATCTGCAAATGCGCGGCGGTGTGACGCTCGCGCTGCTTGTCGCGGCTGCCAGTCTGATGGCGGGCTGGCGCCTCGATCGTCATACGGGCTGGCTGGCCGTGCCGTTCGTACTCGTCTGGCTTGCCGCGCCGGCGATCGCGTATTGGCTGAGCCGCGCACCACGGTCGGCGGGCGAGCTGCCGGTGGCCCCGCACGATGCGCGTCAACTGCGGCGCGACGCGCGCCGGACCTGGCGTTATTTCGAGACGTTCGTGACGGCGGACGATCAGATGCTGCCGCTGGACAATTTCCAGGAGGACCCGAAGCCCGTCGTCGCGCACCGGACTTCGCCCACCAACATCGGGCTATACCTGCTGTCTGCCGTCAGCGCCCGCGAGTTTGGCTGGCTCGGTACGCTGGACGCGGTATCGCGGCTGGAGGCGACCGTCGCGACGATGCGACTGATGTCACGCTATCGCGGCCACTTTTATAACTGGTACGACACGCGCGACCTGCGGCCCCTCGAGCCGAAGTACGTGTCGTCGGTCGACAGCGGCAATCTTGCCGGCCACCTGATCGCCCTCGGCAACGGTTGCCGGGCCTGGGCGAATCAGCCCGCCGGTGTGGGGTGGCAGGCCGCGTACGAAGGGATCGGTGACACGCTCGCGCTGTTGCGCAAGGCCGTGTGCCGCGATGGCGATGCCCGGACGACCTTGCACGGCGAATTCGAGCAGGCCGCGACCGAGCTGGATGAGACGCTCGCCGCGCCGGCCCGGGAAGTCGGCGCCCCGGACGGCCCCGCAGCGCCGGAATGGTCCGAGATCACGATCCTCACCGCGACGGTCGCCGATGTCGCGCGCGCGCTGACGGACGAGGTCGGCGGGGTGCGGCGCGGCGACGTCGACGACGTGCTGTTTTGGGCGCAGGCGCTGGAGCACGCGGTGCAAGGGCATTGCCGCGACGCGACGCGCACGCCGGACGAAGCGGACGTGCTGAACAAGCGCCTGCATACGCTGGCCGATACCGCGTTGCAGATAGCCTATGCGATGGAGTTCGGCTTTCTGCTCGACCCGGTGCGCAATCTGCTGTCGATTGGTTACGCGGTGGGCGACGGGCGGCTCGATCCGGGCAACTACGATCTGCTGGCATCGGAGGCGCGCCTCGCGAGTTTCGTCGCGATCGCGAAGGGTGATGTCCCGGCGCGGCACTGGTTCCGGCTCGGCCGCCTGGCGACGCCGATCGGGCACGGCGCGGCGCTGATCTCGTGGTCGGGATCGATGTTCGAATACCTGATGCCGTCGCTCGTGATGCGCGCGCCGGACAGCAGCCTGCTCGCGCGCACCAATCAGCTGGTGGTGCGTCGCCAGATCGCCTACGGCGACGGGCTGCGCCTGCCGTGGGGCATGTCCGAATCGGCGTACAACACACGCGACATCGAGCTAACCTATCAGTATTCGAGCTTCGGCGTGCCGGAGTTGGGGCTCAAGCGCGATCTCGACCAGAACCTGGTGGTCGCGCCCTATGCGACCGCGCTCGCGGCGATGGTCGCGCCGAACGCCGCCGCGCGCAACTTTGAGCGGTTGCGTGCAGCCGGCGCGTGCGGGCGCTTCGGCTTCTACGAAGCGCTCGACTACACGCCCGCGCGCGTGCCGGAAGGCATGCCAGTTGCGATCGTGCGGGCATTCATGGCGCATCACCAGGGCATGTCGATCGTGTCGATCGCCAATGCACTGCTGGGCGGGCGCATTCGCGCCTTCTTCCATGGCGAGCCGGCCGTGCGCGCCACCGAGTTGCTGTTGCAGGAACGGGTGCCGGGCCGGGTCGCGGCAGGGCGGCCGCGGGTCGACGCCAGACCCGCCGGCAGGATGCATGGCGTCGACGCCGGCGTTGCACGGCGCCTGCTGTCGGCGGACGATCCCGCGCCCGTCACGCATCTGCTGTCCAACGGCCGCTACGCCGTGATGCTCACGGCCGCGGGCTCCGGCTACAGCCGCCGCGACGATCTGGCCGTCACGCGCTGGCGGGAAGACGCGACGCGCGACGATTGGGGTAGCTATCTGTATCTGCGCGACGCCGAGAGCGGCGAGGTCTGGTCGGCCACGTGGCAGCCCACCGGCGTGGTGCCGGACAGCTACGAAGTGACGTTCACCGAAGATCGCGCCGAGTTCGTGCGTCGCGACGGCACCTTGACGACGTCGCTTGAGGTGGTGGTATCCGCCGAGGACGATGCGGAAGTGCGGCGGGTGTCGGTGGCCAATACCGGCTCCCGGCCACGCGTGATCGAATTCACGTCCTACGCGGAAATCGTGCTCGCTCCGCCCGCCGCCGATCACGCCCATCCCGCATTCTCGAAACTGTTCATCGAAACCGAGTACGTGCCGGCGTCTGGCGCGATTCTGGCGACGCGGCGCAAGCGCGCGCCGAACGAGGCGGAAGTTTGGGCCGCGCATCTGGCCGTGACCTCCGGCGAAACCGTCGGCGCGGAAGAATTCGACACCGATCGATTGCGCGTCATCGGACGCGGGCGCAGCGTTCGCCTGCCGCTTGCGCTGACCGAACAGCGTGCGCTGGGCGCTTGCGAAGGCGCGGTACTGGACGCGGCGTTCACGCTGCGGCAGCGGCTGCGCATCGAGCCGGGCGCGAAGGCGAGCATCGTCTATTGGACCATCGTCGCGGATTCGCGCGCGCAGCTGCTCGACCTGATCGACAAGCATCGCGACGGCGAATCGTTCGCGCGGGCGGCGATGCTCGCGTGGACCCAGGCGCAGGTGCAGCTGCGGCATAGCGCGGTGAGCCTCGACGAGGCCGCGTTGTTCCAGCAACTGGCCGGATACATGCTCTACAGCGATGCGTCGATGCGGCCGGGGTCCGCCGCGCTGATACGACATGCGGCAGCGGTGTCCGCGGCGGGCGGCGTGGGCGCGGCGCCGCTATGGACCCATGGCGTATCGGGCGATCTGCCGATCCTGCTGGTGCGGATCGACGACATCGAGCACATCGCGATGGTGCGGCAGCTGATCCGCGCGCACGAGTACTGGCGGATGAAGCGGCTCGAGGTCGATCTGGTCATCATCAACGAGCGCGCGGCGTCGTACGTGCAGGATTTGCAGGCGGCGCTCGAGGGGCTGGTGCGGACCCGGCAGCAGCCGGACGAAGCCGGGCGCGGCAGTATTTTCGTGCTGCGCGAGGATCTGATGGCGGCCGCGGCGCGCGCGCTGTTTCCGGCGGTCGCGCGCGCCGTGCTCGCCGCGCGCAACGGCCGGCTGGTGGACCAGTTGCGGCGCCTCGCGGGTTCACCGCTGCCCACGCGACCGGATCCCGCGCGCGCGCCGCTGCCGCCGCCCACGATTGCGCCGCCGAAGGGCGCGCAGGCCGGCGCCGGTCTCGAGTACTTCAACGGAATCGGCGGTTTCGCGCGTGGCGGCCGCGAATACGTCGTGATCCTGCAGCCCGGTCAATGCACGCCGATGCCGTGGGTCAACGTCGTCGCGAATCCCTCGTGCGGCTTCCTGACGTCGGCGGAGGGGGGCGGCTATACCTGGGTGACGAACAGCCGCGAGCATCCGCTGACGCCGTGGTCGAACGACCCGGTCACCGATCCGCCGAGCGAAGTGTTCTACATCCGCGACGACGAGACCGGCGTGCGCTGGGGGCCGCAAGCGGCCTCGATCGGCGACGACGCGCCGGGCGCGACCGCTTTCGTGGCGAGTCATGGCCAGGGCTACAGCCGGTTTGCGCATTCCGCCGCCGACGTCGCCGTCGAGTTGCTGCAGTTCGTGCCCCTGGCCGATCCTGTCAAGATTTCCCGCCTGACCTTGCGCAACCTGTCCGACCGGACTCGCCGGCTGTCCGTCGCAACCTATGCGGAGTGGGCGCTGGGTTCGTCGCGCAGCGTCGCGGCGCCGCACACCGCGAGCGAGATCGATCAGCCGACCGGAGCGCTGTTTGCCCGCAACGACTGGAGTCAGGTGTATCGCGGCAGGGTGGCGTTCGCCGATTTATGCGGCCTGCAAACCTCGTGGAGCGCGGACCGGCGCGAGTTCATCGGCCGCAATGGCGTCCTGAGCGATCCCGCCGGTTTTCCGGGCAGGGCCGGCGCGTCGCCGTTGTCGGGCCGCGTCGGCGCCGGGCTCGACCCGTGTGCCGCGTTGCAGACCACGGTCGATCTCGAACCCGGCGGCAGCATCGAAATCGTCTTGCTGCTCGGCGAGGGCGCCGACGCGGCAGCGGCGCGACAGTTGATCGCGCATTACCGTCAGGCGGATCTCGACGCGATATTCGCCGCCGTGACGGCGTTCTGGGACGAGACGCTCGGCGCGATCCAGGTCGAGACACCGGACCGCGCGATGGATCTGATGCTGAACCGCTGGCTGCTGTACCAGACGCTGTCTTGCCGGATCTGGGCGCGTGCGGGCTTCTATCAGGCGAGCGGCGCGTACGGCTTTCGCGACCAGTTGCAGGACGGCATGGCGCTCGCCATCGCCCGCCCGGCCCTGGCGCGCGAGCATCTGCTGCGGGCGGCGGCGCGCCAGTTTCCGGAAGGCGACATGCAGCACTGGTGGCTGCCGGAAAGCGGCAGCGGCGTACGCACACGGATCTCCGACGACCGCGTCTGGCTCGCGCATGCGGTTGCGCACTACGTCGACGTCAGCGGCGACCGCGCGATTCTCGATGTATCGATCCCGTTCATCGACGGACGACCGCTGGCCGCCGACGAGCAGGACGCGTTCTTCATCCCGCGCATCTCGGAAACGAGCGCGTCGCTGTTCGAGCATTGCGTGCGCGGACTGGAGGCCAGTCTCGCGCAGGTCGGCGAGCATGGCCTGCCGCTGATCGGCACGGGCGACTGGAACGACGGCATGAACCGGGTCGGCGAAGCCGGGCGGGGTGAAAGTGTCTGGCTCGGGTGGTTTCTGCATGCGACGCTCACGGCGTTCGCCCCGCTCGCGGCGGCGCGCGGCTCGGCCGACCTGGCGGCGCGCTGGTCGACGCGTGCCGCCGCGTTGCGCGATGCGCTTGCCGATGCGGGATGGGACGGCGCATGGTATCGGCGCGGCTACTTCGACGACGGTACGCCGCTCGGCTCGGCCGGCAACGCCGAATGCTCGATCGACGCGATCGCGCAGTCGTGGAGCGTGCTGTCGCGCGCGGCGGACCCGATGCGCGCCGCTCAGGCAATGGACGCGCTGGAAGCGCAGTTGATCCGCCGCGACGATGGCCTGGCCCTGCTGTTCGCACCGCCGTTCGATCGTTCGTCGGTCGATCCCGGTTATATCAAGGGCTATCCGCCGGGCATCCGGGAGAACGGCGGCCAGTACACGCATGCGGCCACGTGGTCGGTGCTCGCGTTCGCGCAAATGGGCGACGGCGATCGCGCCGCGAATCTGTTCGCGCTGCTCAATCCGGTCAATCGCAGCCGCACGCGCAGCGGGGCGAATCGCTATCGGGTCGAGCCGTACGTGGTCGCGGCCGACGTATATTCCGTCGCGCCGCATGTCGGCCGCGGCGGCTGGACGTGGTACACCGGCTCGGCCGGCTGGCTCTATCGCGCGGGCGTCGAAGGCGTGCTCGGTCTGCGCAGGCATGGCGACATGCTGTCCATTCAACCGTGCATCCCGCTGTCCTGGCCGGGCTTTAGGGCCACGCTGCGTCACGGCGCGTCGCACTACGACATCGTCGTCGAGAATCCGGGCGGCGCCAGCGGCGGCGTGTCCCGCCTCGTGGTCGATGGCGTGCGGCTCGCCGCCGGCGAAGCGGCGGTGCGGCTCGTGGACGACGGTCGCCGCCACAGCGTGGTCGTGACGCTGGGGGCGGCGCAAGCGGTGCTTCTGTGACGCGGCAGATCGGCATCCGCGCCGGTACGTTAGCGGACGGACTGCGCGCGATCGACCGGCCATCATGAACCGATGTCCCGAATTTCATCGAGATGTCAGCGCATGGGCCTCCGTACGCCGTGCCGGATCAGACGGCGCCGCGGCACCCCAAAGGAGATGATCATGAGAAAGCTAGATTCCGTGGCACTCGAGATGGCGATAGTCACCATGACGATTGTCGTGCTGGCAGGTTGCGGTGGGATGTCTCACCGTGGAACGGACACCGTGATCGGGGCGGGTGTCGGCGGCGTCGCCGGCGCGGTACTGACGGGCGGCAGTGCATTGGGCACGGTGGGCGGCGCGGCCGTCGGCGGGGTGGTCGGCAATCAGGTCGGGTAATAGATCGGGCGTTTTCGGAAGACCCGGTACATGGGCAATTGGGACAGCATGGACATCGACTGGCTGAGAAACGTGTTCGGCAGGCATCCGTGTTATGTCGATGGCGGGACGCAGCCCAGGCAGTACCTACTTTTGCGACAGCAGCCGGTCGCTTTCCTTCTTGACTACCATGTAGCATTCGCACACGCGCCGCTCGAGGGCGCTGCGATCGACGACTTCAATCAATCCGCGCGAATAACGGATGATGCCTTCTTCCTGAAGCCGTTTTGCGGTTTCCGTCACACTGGCTCTGCGTACGCCGAGCATGTCGGCAATCAGTTCCTGCGTCATCCGCACGTTGCGCGAATCCAGCCGGTCAAGGCTCAGCAGCAGCCAACGGCAGAATTGCTGCGCGATCGAGTGATGGCGATTGCACACGGCCGTCTGCGCCATCTGGGTGATGAGCGCCTGCGTGTAGCGCAGAAACACGCGCTGCAATGCACCGCCGCGCGCGAATTCCTCTTTCACGATCTGTCCGCTCAGGCGGAACGCTTCGCCCGCGCTCTGGACGATGGCCCGGTTCGGCATCGTTTCACCGCCCATGAACAGCGCGACGCCAAGCAGCCCGTCGCGTCCGACCACGGCAATTTCCGCGGACGAACCGTTTTCCATCACGTACAGCATCGAAATGATCGCAGTCGTCGGCAGGTAGACGTGGCTCAGGTGATCGCCCGGTTCATACACTACATGCCCGAGCGGCAGCGCGACCCACGACAGATGGGGCTCGATGCGCTTGCGCTCGTCCATGGGCAATTCGCCGAGAAGATTGTTCGCTACTACGGGCGAGTCGGCCGCGTCGTCCCGCTCTGCGGGCACGACGCCTACTCCCGATCGGATTCGGTCGATGCGCGCAAGAAGCTTTGCATGCTGTGCTGCCTGTGTTTCCCGGTTTTTCTCGGGCAGCAAGCTCGACAGCGACGTACGCAACGTGTCGTGACCCAGTGCATCGAGGATCTTGATCTTGGTCAGGATGCCGAGATCGCTTTTGCCGGTGCGCCATGCCGAGATTTGCGCGCGCGTAAGCCCAAGGCTGTCGGCCAGTTGCGCATCGCTGCCGAACTGCCCCTCGCGCTTCAGTTCGTCGAACAGCTTGCTCCAATCAAATCGCATCGATCGATAGTTAAGTTTGGTGTCAAATTGATTTGACACCACGCCTGGTCGATGAAAAAATACGATGAGCGTTGGTATGTCAAATCCTAGAGACACTTATAGCATAGGCGCCTTCCGTCGTGAAACAGCGTCCGTGCTTCGGGCATTCACGCCGCGTTCGTGCGTTTCACGAGATCCGCATGAGTGATCGCCCGTCTTACATCCGTCTTCCTCCTTCGTTGTCCGACAGTGTTCTCGCCGTTGTGCCACCTTCCGTGGGCGATGACGAATTTGCCGCTCACCAGATCGAATTCATCCAGCGCGTTTTCAGTTATAGCGCTTATCTGCGCGAGCATGCGCGTGAGACGCCCGTCTCCGATTCCTTCCTCATTGCATTCGTTAGCCTGCTCGAGGCGATCGATGCAAATGCCCCCGAGGATGCTCGCCGATGCGCGCGGCAACTGCAGCAAATTCTCCGGATGCTCGTTGATGAGCCCGACGGCAGCCCACCTGAACCGGCTTCACCGCCCGCAATCTGTTGACCGGCTATTCCACGCCGCGCGGCCGCGTGCTGCGCTCGGCGGCAAATCCCGGGCACGGTAGCGGACAGAAGAATTGTTCGCACGATACTAGACTGCTCAAGCACTCAGACGGATCGATCGGCATACCGATTGATGATGATTAAGCCATCCATCGAAGGGTGGCTAAGCGATTGCTGGGGGAGCGGCGACATGAATATCGAAGCACTGGCTGCCCGACTGGCGCAGACGTTCGGTCCGCAGAGTCTGGCCGGACTGGCGCTCGCCGAATTGAAGCGCTGTCGGGCGAATGGCGAGCGTGCGGCCCTCATTCTGGAAAAGGGCACATTTGCCGTTGTGCACGACAGACTCAATCCCGACGATTTGCCCACTACCGTCAGGAAGCCAGCATTCGATTGCAGGGATCGCGTGGATGGCGGTAGCGGCAGACGCCTGCGATACCTCGCGCATTCGAACGGTTACGTCATCGTGTGCTGGACCGAGGGCACGCCTTTCGTTGTAAACGAACGGCACTGGCTTGTGATGAGGGTCTGCTCGCATCGCCATCGGATGTCGCCGGCGTGATCCCCGACCAGGCCGTGCTGCCGCTCGTCGCCACGAAAAGCCGCATCCTCGCCGGCGCGAGCCTCGCGACGTTCGACGCGGAAATCGTGGCGGGGCTTTCGATCGAGACCGTCCGCCTGTGGGCGTCGCTTCCCCGCATGCAGATCGCCGTCCGGAATGACTCCGGGGTTCCCTATCGCATGATCGCCGTCGAATCGATGCGCCAGTGGCACTGCTTGATCCAGTGGTTCCAGGATAACCGGTTCGCGGATGAACTTTCCGGCCGTTGCTTTTCCCGAAACAAATTCGACGCCATCTTCCGCAAGTTAGTGTGACCGGCGCGTCTAGCGGGCAGGGCATCCATACGATGCCGCCTTCAATCGAACTTGAAAAGGCAATCTTTCTCGATCACTTTACCGCCCTTCATCAAGATGCTTCGCGGAAAATCGTGGAGGGCTTGAGGGCGATTGCGTAATCTGACGCCTGACCTTAAAGGGAGCGGGAAAGATAATTACTCGACCCTAGGCACTTCAGGCGCCGGGTTGCTGGGCGAGTTATTGGTTAAAGCGTGGGGAATGGCCGATCCGATTGGCCGGTGAGTGCTGTGGGTTGGGGGGGATGGATGGCTCGCGCGACACGTTTCGAACCTGCATCGAACAGTTGCCTGAAGGCATCGCCGCGCGCATCGAAACGGTCACCATCGACATGACTACGGCCTATGAGCTGGGGATCAAGGCACAGTGCCCGCAAGCAGAAATCATCTTTGATCTGTATCGCGTCGCGGCAAAGTTCTACCGCAAGCCGGCCTGGGCGAAAAAGGCTTGGGAGGCAATGATTCGAACAGGCTCGGGAAAGCGGGATGGCCGCCCTGCAAAAGTTCGCCGGACGTTTGCAGGGCTACTGGCATGGAATCGTGACCCGAACGGAACAGCGCGGATCAAGGCCATTGCCGAATTCTTGATCCGCCTGTGCCAGTAGGCCCGATGCCGGAACGTCGGCGACGTAGCCTGCGGGACGCGCGCACGACAACGCGGAGCGCGAATGTCATGCTCCGCCTGTGTCGGGAGCAACGCCGTATCATGATCACAGTGCGTGCTCAATTCGGCGGATAGGCCATACCCCAGCGCTTTCTCGAATCGGCGATCCGTTGCTTCGCGGTCCGCAATCGTTCTTGCTCGGTCGGGCACGTATGCGTCGGCACTTCGGGCGCGGCGGGCATACCGTCGTCCGTTGCATTGTCCTGCTCGTATTTACGGCGTTGCTGCCCGACAGCGTCGTCTTTCTGCTTGCGGTCGTTCATCTGCCTGCTCCCGTGAATTCGCCTTGCGCGGGCGTATCGGCATCGACGACGCACGCGTGTCGAATACAGGATGACCGGGCCGGACGAAGAAGTCGGTACGATGCCGCGCAGTGTCGGCCAGCGCCGTTGCTGACGGATTCCTAGAGCCGCTTCAGGTCAGGAAGCAGGCGATCGAATTCGCGTTTGACCACGCTGTAGCATTCGCACACACGCTTTTCGAGCCCGGGTCGGTCCAGCACCTCGATATGGCCGTAGTTGTAGCGGATGAGGCCAGCGTCCTGCAGTTTCAATGCCGCTTCCGTCACGCCCGACCTGCGCACGCCCAGCATGTTGGCGATCAGCTCCTGCGTCATGCGCAACTGGTTCGATGGCAGACGGTCGAGGCTGAGCAGCAGCCAGCGACACAGCTGCTGATCGATCGAGTGATGACGGTTGCATACCGCGGTCTGCGCCATCTGCGTGATGAGCGCCTGCGTATAGCGCAACAACAGACGCTGCATCGAGTTGCCGCGCCGGAATTCTTCTTTCAGGACGCTCGCGTCGAGCCGGTAGGCCTGCCCAGCGCTTTGCACGACGGCGCGACTCGGCGTCGTTTCACCACCCATGAACAGCGACACGCCGATCATGCCCTCATGCCCGACGATCGCGATTTCCGCAGACGAGCCATCCTCCATCACGTACAGCAGCGACACGATCGTCGTGGTCGGAAAATAGACGTGATGAAGCTGGCCGCCCGATTCGTACAGCACTTTCCCGAGCGGCATGTCGACGATCGTCAGGTTCGGGATGATGCGTGCAAGCTCGTTCTCCGGCAGTGCGGCAAGCAGGTGATTTTCAGTGATGGGGGGGATGTCTGGCATGCGTGGTTCCTAGGCTCGCATCTGGCGCGATGGCGTTGTCTGGTCGCTTCGAGCGCAGCGGGGAGTGAGCGGGATTCACTATCGTATCTCGTCGTTCGCAGCTTGACGGTACGGTAGCTGAAAATAAGCCCGATTTCCTGACGAGCCAGGGACGGCCGTGATCGGCAAGGCTCAGGGAGCTGTTCGCCGCGCGATGTCGACTACAAGGAAGTCAGGTCAACGCCGGCTTTGGCGCCGGGCGCGGTGCAAGCGGCGCTTCCGTGAGACGGTCGGCCGGCATCCAGTCCGGTACGTTAGCGGACGGACTTCGCGCGATTTACCCCCCATCGTGATTCGACGTCTCGAATTTCATCGGGACGTCAGCCCAGGGGGTTCCGCGCGCCGTGCGGGATCGGACAGCGTAGCGGCGACCCGAGGAGATGATCATGAGAAAGCTACATTCCGTGCCGGTCGGGACGGCGATAGTCACCATAACGATGATCGTACTGGCGGGTTGCGGCGACATGTCCCACCGCGGAACGGATACCGTGATCGGGGCGGGTGTCGGCGGCGTCGCCGGTGCGGTCCTGACGGGCGGCAGTGCGTTGGGCACCGTTGGCGGTGCCGCCGTCGGAGGGGTTGTCGGCAATCAGGTCGGGAAATAGGAGGCTCGTCGAAGGGCAGGGAATCGGCACGCGCACGCGTCGTCACGGCGAAGCGTGCGCGGATACCAGTGTGGCGCGGAGTGCGAACGGAATGTCGGCATTTCTTCTGAACGGCGAACTGAGGCTGTCCTGGTTGCAGCTTGCGTGGGTCGTGTTCGTGCTCACGCATGTCACCATCATCAGCGTGACCGTGTACCTGCACCGCTGCCAGGCGCACCGGGCGCTGGATCTGCACCCGTGCATCAGTCACTTCTTCCGGTTCTGGCTGTGGTTGACGACCGGCATGCTGACCTCGCAATGGGTCGCGGTGCATCGCAAGCATCACGCGCGGAGCGAGACCCCGGACGATCCGCATAGCCCGCGAACCCGCGGCCTCGCGACCGTGCTGCTGCGCGGCGCGGAACTGTACCGTGCGGAAGTGCGGAACGAGGAAACGGCGCGCAGATACGGATCGGGGACGCCGGACGACTGGCTCGAACGCCACGTCTATGCCCGCTATCCGAATCTCGGCGTCGGGCTGCTGGTCGTGATCGACGTCGGGCTGTTCGGGTTGCCCGGCGTGGCGGCGTGGGCGATCCAGATGATATGGATTCCGTTCTGGGCCGGTGGCGTGATCAATGGCTTAGGCCATTTCAGCGGCTATCGGAATTTCGCGACACCCGATGCGAGTACCAACCTTTTCCCGCTGGGCATCCTGATCGGCGGCGAAGAGCTGCACAACAATCATCACGCGTACGTGACGTCCGCCAGGCTGTCGAATCGCTGGTTCGAGTTCGATATCGGCTGGGCGTACATCCGCCTGCTGGCGGCATTGCGGCTGGCGACCGTTCGGCGAGTCGCAACGCAGCCGCGCCTGCTCCCGGTCAAGGCAGTCGCCGACGACGCGACGCTGCAAGCGGTCATCCGCAACCGGCATGCGGTGATGGCCGCCTTTGCGCGCACGCTCGAGTCCGCCTGCCGGCGGGAACTGCGCCGCGTCGAGGACATGAGTCGAGACGACAAGCGCGCGTTCGCGCTCGGCATGAAACACTGGCTGCGCCAGGCCTGGGGCCATCGGAACAAGCCCGACCTGCGCGTGCTGACGAGCCCCAATGCCAACCGGCGAATACGCGTGTATGTGGATATGTACGACGCGTTGCTCGAGCTATGGACGTGGCCACACGCGTCGCACGAGCAATTGCTGGCTCAGTTACAGGATTGGTGCCGCTGCGCGGAGCAGAGCGGCATCGACGCGATCGCCGAATTCTCGATACACCTGCGCCGGTATGCGTGATCCCGGCCCGCCCGCGACCTGCGGTGCGGGACCGGTGTGCCACGGCGCGTGGCGCATCCGTCGCTCATCTCGCCCGATTGTCGGGGCGCAAATAACGCCACTTGCTCGCATTGGAGTTGATGCCGGCATCCTGACGGATGCGCTTTTCGGCGCGTTCGACATCGGCACGCGCGAGATCGTCCCGCTGTTTTTTCCGGGTCGCGTCATCGCGCCGGTCGATCGAGGTGCTTGAGTAATATTTCATGGATCGCTCCTGAGTGAGATGTGCTCGCGTCGCGAGACGCCGCATCGAGTCCGATGCGGCGGATGGATCAGATCGCCGTAGGGGCGATTCTGCCGTCGACGATGTCCTTGCCGAATTGCATCGCCAGATCGAGGGCGAGCGCCGCCGTTTGCGGAGCGCCATGCTCGAAAATGGTCGAGTAACGCGGCGCCGTTGCCGAGGTCGACGGAATCGTGTCGATGCGTACGATTGAACCGAAACGTTTCGGACCGGGGGCGTGGGGATCGCCGAACGGCGGGAAAAGCATTTGTGAATAGACGCGGAGTTCACGGCCGCGATATTCGAGAGTGGGAATGGTCATGATGTGCTCCTGACAGAGCGACCGTTGGCGCCGAAGGATTCGAGGGCGCCGATGCCTTGACAACGAACCGGCAGGTCTCTGTAGTGTGCGCGTTCAAAACCGGTTGCGCAATAAAAATATCGGATACCGAATCATATTGTCGATTCAGGTTGATCATCTGGCGTCAGCGAGGTGCCGCAAAACCTGCGTCCAAATAGTCGATACCGTACAGACCCGCGCGTGTCGCTCGGTTCAACATGAAGTCAATACCGAGGAGGCCGCCATGTGCATCCCACTTTCACCCGAGGTTGTCGAGACCCTCAAATCGCTTGATCGGATTCCCGATTCACAAGCCGATATTCCACGCGTCATAGCCGATGAACTGTTGACTCACGGGCTTGCATACGAGTCGCGCACCGGCGGTTCGATCAACATGACCGCCGCAGGCCGGCTGTGGCTGAATCGGTGCGCCGATTAGCGCGCACGCGTCGACCGGGTTTTTCCTGTACAACGATCCATGGACCCATGAGGCAACGATGAAAATCCAATCTACACGATGGTTTACGCTGGACCAATATGCGCCTGTGCGCGACGGATGGTATGAGGTTCGACTGGTGAGCGGAGACACGGCGTTTGCGAAGTTCGGCGACGGCGAATGGACGGAAAAGCCGATGCTCACCTTTACGCGCTGGCGAGGCTTGTGTTCCGATCCGGCCAAGTCGAGCGACCAGGAGACGCTTGCAGTGGATGCGACCGCAGATGCGACCGCGGCGAAAGGTGTCCGGGACGCGTGGGACACGTTCTTTCCCGGCGTGGGAGACGCGCAGCACAAGCCGCTTGCCGACGTGCACAGCGACCACCCTCGACGCATTGCGATATCTTGAAGGTCGGTCGGGAAGCGGGTAGCGCCGGATGTTGCCTGCACGCGCCGTCAACATCCGGTGAATTCGCGTCACGTTGCCCGATCGCGCGGTGCGATAGAACCGAACCGTTCGCGTGAGCATCCTACGGCCGCTTCCTGAGTTGCTCCTTCGCGTCACCGAATGACGCTTGCGTCTTTCCGATGACCTGTTCGACCTTGCCCTGCATCCTGGTCGATCGATTTCCCATGATTCTGCCGACCATTTCCTTCAGTTTGCCCTTCGCTTCCGCGATGCGGCCTCTCATCTGATCCCTGTTCATCATCTTGCTCCTTGACATGGATCGCATGTTTCACCGGTACGAAATCCTGAACCATCGAAGCGTCGTACTGGTGCTTCGGCGCGCGACAATCAGGATGCCGGAATACAGGTTGAGCGCGTTCGTGACGGAAGTCGGTACGATGCCGTACGTGAACCGGCACCGCCACGCGAGCAGGTGTATGCGGGCGGCTCCCGGGTCGATCGCTGCGAAGGGTGGTTGTCTGTTTTTACATGCTTGGTACGCTTTCGTACCGCATTCACGTTCGCCAGTGTGTAGCGTCGGGGATATCCACGAACTGCCTGAGGCGAATCATGCAGCGAAAAACACTTACATGAGGTACGCAGGGATCGCGTCTTGCTATCTGCGTCGTGGTGCAGGGATGCACGACGACCGGCACATCCGACGCGAGCGGCCGCCAGATCGACGAATGCCACATCACCGCCGCCGGCGTCGGCTCGCTCCTTGCGCGCTCTTGCGCGACCGCCAAGAGCCCGCGTGTCGCCTGGGTCAAGTCGCTGTAACGAGCATCGGAGGCAGCGCGGATTCGTATCCATCTGTCGTTTTCAATCTTGCGGAGGGCATATGCACATCCTCACGAGCGCAGGCCCACTGGTTTCGCTGATCGCCGGCATTCTGATTCTCGTCGTGCCGCGGCTGTTGAATTACATCGTTGCGATCTACCTGATCGTCATCGGGTTGCTCGGTTTGTTCGGAGGGCATCTCCACTGAACCGGGTCCCGTCACCCGAAAAAGCAGGTGACGAACTTCGCAGGTGGTACCCACGATCGTCGGCTCGTCGGTGTCGACAGGTCGATCCGTCGCGCGGTGCCGTGCGTCCGGTACGTCGCCGGACATACTCCACGCCCGCGTCCGCCTACCTTGATATCGAAAGAGTCGATGCACGTCCCGAACCGGGTGCATCGCGCACGAGCCCTGCATGAAGAAGCAGGACGACTTCCGTCCGGGTAACTCCGGCATTCGAGAGGCGACCCCGCGAATTTCGACGCGACCGGCGACGAACGGCGCGTGCGCGCGTCGACGTGGAATCGCTCGGGAGCGTTTCGACGGAAACATCGGTTCGATTGCATTCGGCGAGGCCAACGATGCGGACGCATCGCGGCATGACTGGCCGGATTGATTGAAGAGAGACGGCATGTCACTGGGACTACTTCTACTGATCGTTGCCGTGCTGCTGATGGTCGGGATGATCCCGACCCGGCGCTACAGCAACGGCTGGGGTTATGGTCCAAGCGGATTGCTGGGCTTGGTATTGGTCGTGTTACTCATACTGATGCGGCTGGGCAGGCTGTGACGCGGGACATCATCGACGCTGCAAGTTCATGGAAGGACTGTCGCCCGGCACCTTGAGTGTCGGGTGTGGCATCGCGCCAAACCGTTCGACCAGCCCACGCATCGCGTCACTACGCCCGTCCTGGGTCTCACGCATAACGACGCATCAGCGGCGCAGCTGAAATACCGTGCAGCACGATCGACACGGCGATGATGGCCAGTACCCACGGAACCATCGGCAACAGTTGCGCGCGCGGCTCTTGCTCGATGGCCAGCATCAGGTAATACAGGGAACCCACGCCGCGAATGCCGAACCAGCTGATCAGCCGGCGCTGGTGGTGCGACGCCCGGGAGCCGATCAGCGCAAGCTGGGTGGCGGCCGGCCGGATGACGAACAGCAGTGTCGCGACCACGGCCGCGCCCGCCCAGGTGAGCATGTCAGCCCAATACCGTGAGACGAGCGCGCCGATCAGCAGGATCAGGACGGCTTCGACGATGTGTTCAAGCTCGATTGTGAATCCCATGACCGATTCCGCGACGAAGGCATGGGCTTTGTCGGGATCGGTGGCGGTGGCTTCGACATCTTCGCTGTTCACGACGCCGACCGTCTCCTTCGACGTCTTCTGGCCGCTCGTTCGATGTTCGACGCGCCGCATCGCGACGCCCGCCGCGAACACGGCCAGGAACCCGTAGCCATGAATGGCGAGCGCCACACCGTACGACAGCATGATCAGGCCGAGCGCGAAGAACCCTTCGAGGCCGAGCGCCTGGCTGTGACGGCTGCGCAGGAATGCGACGAGCCGGGCCGTGACGAAGCCGAGCAGCCAGCCTGCGCCCGCACCGGACGCGATACCCCATGCAATGCCGCCGACCATGCTCCAGTAAAGCGCCGACGTCGTGCCGGAACCGCACAAAAGCATGCCGAGTACCGCGCACGGGTAGGCCGTGCCGTCGTTGATCCCACCTTCGGCGGACAACGAAAAACGTACCAGCTCGACGTCACCCGCGTCGCGCACGCCGACGTCATGAGCGAGCACGGGGTCGGTCGGCGCGATCATCGCGCCGAGAAGTACCGCGACACCGAGATTCAAATTCAGCACCAGCACGCCGAGCGCGGCGATCGACGCCACGGTGAAGATCATTGCGACGACGCCGAGCCGCAGCGGCAGCATCCAGCGGGGATCGGCGGGCGGGACACGCAGCCTCAGGCCGATCGCGAACAGCGAGATCAGCAAGCCGATTTCGGCAGCAATGCGCAAGTTCGTGACGTCGTCCGGCAATTTCAGCGACAGGAAGCCGGTGCCGGCCGGTCCGACCAGAAAGCCGATCCCGAGATACACCATGGCCGCACTCAGCGGCAGGCGCTTAAGCGACGATCCGATGAGTCCCATGAAAATCAGCAGGGCTCCGAAGATGAGGCATCCGATCGTTTCGGTCACTTTGCATACCTCGCGTGGATCACGTTGTGCTCGCCGCGTGTCGGCCGCAGGTCGCCATGCGACGTCGTGGAGGGTGGTGCGCGGCACGCACGGGACGGCTCGCGCCGGACGGGGCGCCGATGCCCCCCGCGCCCGTCGCACAGTATCGCGCCGGGCGCCTGCATTGCGGCCGTCGCTGCCGGGAAGTGCCCCGCGCGCATGCGATGTACGGTAGCGGGCAGAGCGGCGCAGTGCTTCGGCATAGACTGTCCGCCGTTCCTCACGACAACCGGAGCATTGCCATGGCCCACACAGCAATCGAGGAAGACCTCCGTTCACTCGAACGACTCATTGCACGCGTCGCCCCCGGTGAGCCTGCGCCATGGGCACTCTGGCGAATTAGGCTGGAATCGATTCTCGAACACGGCAGTCCGACGCCATCTGAACGCATGCATGTCGTCAGCATCATCGCCCTTATTCTCATGCTCGAGCGCCGAGCCGGCAAGCCCGCCACCGCTTGAGCATGGCGGGTGGCGGAATGGGCGGCGCTTCGCGCGTTCGGTTGGTTGTGGAAGGTCCCGGCGCCCGCCGTCCGCCACGCGCATGCCGGCAGTCACGGCCGTGCGCGAACGAGAATGCGCCAGTGCCTTATACAGGAGAGCGGAGCGGATCACGTGGCGCATCGTGCCCGATGCCCAGTCGATGGTCGACGCGGTACTCGAAGCCGGTATGTGCCATGCCAGCTGCGGCCCGAACGGTTGATACGCGTACGGGCCGTCCACGGATCAGGCGAGCAGTTTCAGTGCGTGGTCGCAGACGTTCTCGACCGTGAAGCCGAAATCTCGCATCAGCTGGGCGCCCGGCGCCGACGCGCCGAAACCCGCGATGCCGAGTACGTCGCCACGATCGCCGACATAGCGGTGCCAGCCTTGTGACACACCCGCTTCGATCGCCAGCCGCGCGCCGACCGACTTCGGCAGCACGGCGTCCTGATATGGCTGGGGCTGAGCGTCGAATAATCTCCAACAGGGCAGCGACACCACCCGAACCGCTACGCCGCGCGCGAGCAATTCGACTTGTGCTGCCAGCGCGAGCGTGACTTCCGAGCCCGTCGCGATCAGGATCAGCGTGGGGTGGCCATCGGGGGCATCGGCCAAGACGTAGCCGCCACGCCGCAAGCCCTCGGCCGGCGCGAACCGGAGGCGATCGATGGTCGGCACGTCCTGGCGGGTCAGTACCAGCGCAGTCGGTCGCTCCCGCGCTTCGAGCGCCACACGCCACGCGACGGCGGTTTCATTGGCATCGGCCGGTCGAATCACCAGCAGGCCCGGGACCGCACGCAGTCCGGCAAGCTGCTCCATCGGCTGATGTGTCGCACCGTCCTCGCCGACGGCGAGACTGTCGTGCGTGAACACGTAGATCACCTGCAGACGCATCAATGCGGCGAGCCGGATCGGCGGACGCATGTAGTCGGAAAAGATCAGAAAGGTCGCGCCGAATGGCCGGATGCCGCCGTGGGCCGCCAAGCCGTTCAGGATCGCGCCCATCGCATGCTCGCGCACGCCGAAATGCAGATTGCGGCCGCTACGGCTCCAGCCGCCGCCGTCGGACCCTTGTCGGTCGAGCGCGTTCACGCCGGCGGCCTCGAAATCGCCGAGCCCGATTAGCGCGGTGAAGGTGGAGGGGTTTAGGTCGGCGGAGCCGCCGACCAGCGACGGGACGCGGGAGGCGAGGGCGTTCAACACCTTGCCGGATGCGACCCGCGTCGCCATGCCTTTCGGATCGGCCGGAAAGACCGGGATATCGCGGTCCCAACCGTCGGGCAGCTTGCCGTGCACAGTGTTCAGCAGCATCCGAGCCAGCTCGGGGAACGCGCGCGTATAGGCCTCGAACCGCGCGTTCCACTGCTCTTCCCGTACTCGCCCCTCCGCCAGCGCCCGGCGAAAATGCGCGAGCGCCGGTGGGGGAATATGAAACGCGGGATCGGGCGGCCAGCCGAGGTTGTGCTTGGTCAGGCGCACCTCGGCATCGCCGAGTGGCGATCCGTGAGCCTGGTACGTGTCTTGCCGGTTGGGCGAGCCATAGCCGAGATGCGTGCGCACGAGGATCAACGACGGACGTCGCTGCTCGGCGCGTGCGTTGACCAGCGCCGCATCGATGGCGGCCAGGTCGTTGCCGTCTTCGACCGTTTCGGTATGCCAGCCGTAGGCGTCGAACCGTTGTGCGCGATCTTCGGTGAAGGTGATCGCGGTGCCGGCGGACAGCGTGACGCGATTATCGTCGTACAGGCAGATCAGCTTGCCGAGCTGGAGATGGCCGGCAAGCGATGCCGCTTCCGCCGCGACGCCTTCCATCAGGTCGCCGTCGCTGACGAGTGCGTAGGTGCGGTGATCCACGATCTCGAAGCCGGGACGGTTGTAGCACGCGGCGAGCTGCGTTTCCGCCATCGCCATGCCGACGGCGTTGGCGAAACCCTGGCCGAGCGGGCCGGTCGTCGTCTCGACACCCGGAGTGAGGCCGCGCTCCGGATGGCCGGGCGTGAGGCTGCCCGATTGCCGGAAGCGGCCGATCTGATCTAGCGGCAGGTCGTAGCCGGTGAGGTGGAGCAGGCTGTACAACAGCATCGATCCATGTCCGGCCGACAGGATGAAGCGATCGCGATCGAACCATGCCGGATTGGCCGGGTGATGCTTGAGATGACGCATCCATAGCGCATAGGCCATCGGCGCGGCGCCGAGCGGCAGGCCTGGATGGCCGCTCGCCGCTTTCTGCACGGCATCGATCGACAGGAAGCGCAGCGTATTGATGCAGAGCGCATCGAGTGCCGCCCCTTGGATTGACGGGAAATCGGTTGAGGTCATGCAACTGCTCCTTGGCGTTCGGTCACGCAACATCCCAAACGGGATGGTGGTTGCGTTGACGGCCCGTCGTCCGCGTTATCGGTCTCGGGGCCAGTAGCCGTGCTTGCCGTAGAATTCGTGCAACTCGATTTCGTAGCTTCGATGCACGAGCTGCGAGTCGTCGTAGGGAGGGCTGCGGCGGATCGCGTCGCGCGTGAGCGTGGCCGACACCGTTTCCGTATGCCATTCCACCTGGTCAAGCCAGTGCGTCGCGATCAGGACTTCCTTGCCGGTCGACCACCAGCTCGACGTGTCGATCGCCAGATAGCGGATCACCCAGGCTTCATCGTCGTAAATGAAGTCGGACACGTGACCGATATGTCCGTCCGTGGCTTCGAGCCGATATCCGTCGACCTCGCCGGTGCTGCGCAAATGCGTATCCGCCGGCGCACTGGCCGGCGCGCCGTGCGAGAACAGCGGGTCGCCGGCATCGAGATCCTGCGACGGTCCGGCCGGATCGAAAGCCGGGTAAGCACCCATCCCCCAAAGGTTCGGGCCGCCCCAGTAAGTCGGGTAGTTGTAGTAACGCAGGTACTCGATCTCGTGCTGGCGCGATACCGGCTTGTGCGTGTCCAGATTCGGGCTGTCTCTCACCTGCTCTTGCGACAGACTGACATATAGCGTGCGGAATTCGGGATGTGTTACGGAATATGGCGAGATTAGAACCCGTCTGTCGTGCAGCCAGTCGCCCGTCTCGACGACGAGGTAGCGAATACACCAGTTGTCGTCGTCGAAGTAGGCCTGGTTAATGTGCCCGATATCGCCGTCCTTCGCTCGAACCGTGTCTCCGTGCAACCTTCGGATGCTTCGCAACATGATGTCCTCGTCAGAGCGATGCCCGGCACTTCGGTGATCCGGCTGACCTGCCTGCCGTGCAGTGGTATCCAGCCGTTCGCCCGCCGATGCGGAGCGATGCCTGCCAAGCGCGTCCCCTCGGGTGGCCGGCATGATTGAGACGCTACACGCGACGAATGCCCGATGCGGTACGAAACCGTACAATGCGCGCACGGGCGCGAACCGCCCCTCCCGGCATGTCGCGACACCTCCTCGCCAGCTTCGTCATCAGGATCACGAAGCAGTGAGGATCGCCACATCCACGTGCCGCCAGGTGTACCCGTCCGCCGGACTGGATTCGTACGTCAACGCAGCCGCAGCGGGATGAACAGCGAGACGCCGGGCGCCGGTGCCGGCTCGTAAACCATCGGAGGCGCGGCATAAGCGTCATCCTCGCCATCGTAATAGCCGTCGCCTCCATGCCGGTGATGGTCGTAGTAGCGACCGCCCTGATGTGTCATGCGCGCGTGATTGCCCTTGTCCCAGCCGTGATTCATTCTCTCCGCATGCAACTGCGGTGCAACGACAAGGCAGCCGAACGCAACGATCATGCCGACGAGCCGCGTGCCTGATCTCGGCGCCACCGTGTTTCGACGTGCGTGTCCGGCAGAAACGTCCATCATGTTCTCCCGTGTACGATCCGCAATCTGCCGGTCAGCGGCTGTCATCGACAGTCGGTATCGGCAGAAGGTCCGGAACTATTGCTCCTTGATCAGGTGGCGACCGTTGCCACGGAAAATCGCATTCGCGTTCTGCTTTTACGTATCGGACATCTTGTCGTAAAGCGGCTGAAACGCCGTGGTCAGCTTTTTGACGCCATCTGCGTGCACGTTGGTGACTTCGCCATAGGAATGAAGATCGCCCATCGCGCTCATGTCGTTCGCGTGATCGCTACGTGCCTTCCTGAGCGATTCCATCGCGTTCGCGTTGTCGCGCATCACCTGCGCCACCGGCTGCCACAGCGATTCCTGGCCAGGCGTGATGCCAAGCCGCTGGTGCAGGCTGTTGATGCGCCCGTCGATCGACCTTTGCGCCGCCACGGGCATGATGTGGGGCGGTGCTTGATCCGGTGCGGAGCCGCGGGCATTCGAGAGTGAGGGGAAGACGGCCGCGCCGAGGGCGACTGTCGCCGCCACGGAGAACTCGCCGGCAATCTGTCGGGGGAGAGCGAGAAGAACGAGTGTCGTGGCGGATCCTGGTGAAAAATTGGGAAGAAGTCGACGTACCGCGACGCATCCGGTCGGCGGCGAATTTCGGCCCGGTAGCCCAGCTATACGCGGGATGCGCGGGCTCAGTCTGTCCGATGCCGGACGGTTTGCCGGTGTACGTGGCCGTTTCGCGATGTCCGGCGGATCACGCTCGCACCGGGCGGAATATTCCAATCGGGCCTATGCTGGCATCGTGACCGGAGGCGTTTCACGCTGGTGGGCCAGATGAATCCGGCCCGATCCGACCATCAACTCCACGGAGGCGGTTATGCGCAGCAGGTATCGAGAGCAGCATACGAACGGTGGCAAGAGCGAGCGCAATGTCGACGAGGCGGTGGAGGGGACGTTCCCCGCCAGCGATCCGCCGTCGATCGGTGGTGTCACGAGGATGATCTCCCGCCCGGCCCATCGAAAGCATCACCGGAAGTCGTTGCACATCAAGCACCGCTAGCGCAGGGGCAGCGCCCTGCGAGACTACGAAGGATCGAGTCGTCGCCGGTATTCGGCGATATCGATAAGCGTGGCGGAATCGGTCGGAGCGTCGGCGAGCCAATATTCCCGAGGTGCTCGGGTACGGAACCGTACCGACTTCCAATGCCGGTGCGCGCAGCGTTTCCTCGTGCGTCGAGTGCCGCTTTCGATGTCGAGGCCGTGTACGAGACGGATATTCCCGGAACTTGTCCAAGGAGGACATCATGAGGATGCTCCACACCCCCGACCGATCCGGGGATGACGGCAACGGGGGCAAGCTCGTCGAACGCGATGCTGGCGATGAACCCGGTCATATGGTGACGACCGCCGATGTCCTGAGGGGCAGCAAGATCATCGCGTCGGACGGTGAGGATATCGGCAACGTGTTCGACATCGTGCTCGATTTGCACCACGGCAAAATTGCCTACGCGGTAGCGTCCAGCGGCGGCATGGGCGAGATGCTTTGTGCCATTCCGTGGAGTGCGATGAAATACGATGTCGGTGACAAATGTTTCCACCTGGACGTGACCGCCGCGCATGTCAAAAGCACCCCTGGCTTCGACGACGAGCATTGGCCGGTGATGACGCAATCGCAGTGGGGATTGTCGCTTCACCAGTACTACAATCGGGCGCCGTACTGGGTCGTCGGATGAGGCGAGGTTGGCGGCAAGGTGTCGATCGGCCGCTTCCGGGCCTTCTCGGGCATCGAGTGCAGTTGCGGGGAAGGCCGGCACGATGCGGCTCAGTGGCGGCTAGAGTCTCTTCAGATCGGGAAGCAGGCGATCGAATTCGCGTTTGACCACCGCATAGCATTCGCACACGCGCGTTTCGAGCCCGGGTCGGTCCAGCACTTCGATATGGCCGTAGTTGTAGCGGATGAGGCCCGCGTCCTGCAGCTTCAATGCAGCCTCCGTCACGCCCGACCGCCGCACGCCCAGCATGTTGGCGATCAGTTCCTGCGTCATGCGCAACTGGTTCGACGGCAGGCGGTCGAGACTGAGCAGCAGCCAGCGGCACAGCTGCTGATCGATGGAATGATGGCGGTTGCACACCGCGGTCTGCGCCATCTGCGTGATGAGCGCCTGCGTATAGCGCAACAACAGGCGTTGCATCGCATTGCCACGCCTGAATTCTTCTTTCAGGACGCTCGCGTCGAGCCGGTAGGCCTGCCCAGCGCTTTGCACGACGGCGCGACTCGGCGTCGTTTCGCCGCCCATGAACAGCGACACACCGATCATGCCCTCATGCCCGACGATCGCGATTTCCGCAGACGAGCCGTCCTCCATCACGTACAGCAGCGACACGATCGACGTGGTCGGAAAATAGACGTGATGAAGCTGGCCGCCCGACTCGTACAGCACCTTTCCCAACGGCATGTCGACGAGCGTCAGGTAAGCGGCGAGGTGAGCGCGTTCGTTTTCCGGCAGCGCGGCAAGCAGGTGATTTTCGGTGATGGGCGGGTTGTCCTGCATGCGTGGCTCCTGCGCTCGCGCTCGGGCGACGATGAAGAATCCAGCCATTAGGGGCGCAGTGGGAATCGGCGGGAGAGGCCAATCCTCACACTTTACCGATCCGACGACCGGACGGGATGGCGGCAGCAATATGTCCCTTTTCTCGATGAGTTCGGGAGACCGTTCGAGCGGGAATCCTGCATCAAAAATTATAGTGCCGGCACATGTCTCATCAAGGTGGGCGCAATCACGCGCACTCGATACGGAACCGATATTTCACGGAGCAGTTGACGGGAAATCGATCGCGGTCGGCAGGCCTGAGCGGTGTCGACCGCGGAAGGATGAGCCGCGATGAAGCGCGCGCGCGTCCGCTCCGTTGCCGGACAGGTGCCACACGAGCACGGTTACGCGCCGTTCAGGCGAGTCGAATTCAGATCCGCCGCCGCGTCCTCAGGGCGCCGCGTCTGCCGGCTCACGCTGAGCACTACAGTGTCTTCAGCTTCGAGATCTTCGTTCCTTCAAGCGTCACACCCGCCATCAACCCGCTGTTCGTCAGCACGAATGCTTCGATCGGCGCGGTCGCGGTGATGGTGTCGACATTGCCGTTCGCACCAACTTTCAGGACTGCAACTGATGCGTCGCCGCCTGCCGACCAGCCTTCGCTGCTACGGAACCGATTAAGCGCGTCCTCGGTCATGAACAGGAAAATGATGGCTTTCGATTGTGCGCCGATCTGCAGCCCGATCGAGCCGGTCGTGGTGCTGTAGTACCCGACGGTGCTGCCGGCCACGCGCAGCGAGCCTTCACCGTACTGACCGCCGATCCAGAAGCCGGCCGCGATGACCGATGGGAACACCAGCACGCCACGCGCCTTACCGACAAGTTCATGTAAGCCGTTGGCGCTGGAGTAAAGACGTGCGAGGGTCGAGTCGACACCCGCATCGATGGTGTGGCGTTTGTCGGTCTGGTGGCCGCTGGCGTCGGATGTTCCGGTCATCGTGCAACCTGAAACCGCGAGGGGAAACAGCCAGGATCGATCCCGGCGTACCCCATAGAAATGTTCGTCGTAGCATCATCGTCTCCTGATTGTTGCCCGAGCTTTCGAGGCTACGTCAGGACGGCCACGGATGCGGTACGACAGCGTACAAAGGCGCAACATCCGCGTTGTCCCGCGTCGCGTTCGGCTTCGCGGCACGTGCAGCGTGTGCGGGTGAATGTCGGTCGATGCCGCGCAACCGGTCCGTCTCCGCAAGCGTCCTTCACCGTACAGACACGCCATCTCGTTGTCGGGACGATGTCCTCTGCAACCATCCGTTCGTTCGTGCGTGACCTGTACACGCACATCGACGTGGTTCACGTCAGCGGTGAATGATTCCGTCATTCGTCTCCGGTCGATCAAACGAAGCAACGTGCCTGGATCCGACCGGCAAGGAGAGCAACATGCGTGCGTCTGTCTACGTCTGTCTTGCGGCTATTGCGACCGTGCTTGCCGGATGCTTTTGGGTACCCGGTGAGGGCTATCGCGGCGATCGAAACGGGGGGTATGGCGGTGCGTATGGCGGCAATCACGAAAGCGGATGGAATCGAGGCGACACTTCGCGCGACCACATGAATCATTCCGGGCGTTCCGATGACCAGGGGCCGCATGGGGCAGGGCAACGGGAAGGATGGTAGGTCAGGGCTGCGGGCGTCACATGAAAACAGCGTCCTTCCGGTGCGCTTCATCATGACCGATGCCGCGGCTCGGCAACGCACACGTCGCCGTGTCGAAGTTCTCCTTTCATATCCCGTTGTACGGCGATTCTCCCAAACAGATCGATCGGAAGAAACGACCGGCAGTCGCCATGGATGGCCGGGCCGCGTCGTTCGCCATTCGATCGCGTCGTTTCGCGAAGCTGGCGCCCCGGATACCCCATTGCTCACGTCCTGCCAGACTCGAGCAGGTTCTTCAGCGCCGCCATTTGTTCCTTCTGCATGTTCAGCAATTCAGTACATTGCTCCTCGCGCAACCCGTCCAATTTTTCATGGAGCAACATGATCTCGAGTTCGGCCTTCAGATTGATTTCGTAATCGTGTTCGGCAGAGACCCGGTCCTTGTATGACTGCCGGTTCTGCGCCATCAGGATAATGGGTGCCTGGATAGCTGCCAGCATCGAGAGAAACAGGTTGAGCAGGATATACGGGTAAGGATCGAAGGCCTTGCTGTACGTTGCCAGAATCAGCGAATTCAGACTGACCCAGGCGACCATGACGACGACAAAGCACGTGATGAATATCCACGACCCGCCGAAGGCGGCAACGGCATCCGCTGCGCGCTGGCCGCGCGTTGCCGCTGCATCCAGTTCTTTCGTGGGGTCTCTCGCGACGTGCTTTCGCTCCGAGATGAGATGTGCAACATTCTTCGTGCGCTCGTCCAGTGATTCATAGGGGACGCCAAAGAATTTTTCGGCAAGCTCCGCAGGTTTACGCATGTTGCTCTCCGCGCGCGGTCGCACAATCAGAACAGAATAGAACCGCAGTCAGGTCATTGCAAAAGGCTGGTTGCTCGGCAACCGCGAAGCAACGAAACCGAAACGGCCCGAACAGCGGCCTCTCCCGGTTTCGTTGCCATCCGACCCAATGGACAAAGTCCCGCGCGATCCCGCACCCTACCGGAACCGGAGCGGTATGAACAGGCTGACGCCTGGCGCCGACTGCGGCGCATAAACCACGGGTGAGAGCGAAGTCCGAGCGTGGCCGACAGCCAGGAACAAATTGCAATAGAAACGGGAACAGCTTTACGGAAAAGAGCGGCAGCGGCTCGCGGATTCCATTTGGATCATTTTAATTTGACATAATGGAATCTCTCGTCTGAAACGAGTAGTCGCGGAGCATCCGAGTCTGGATCACCAGCACCGACTGGCCAAGAATACCGCTCGCTTAATTGTTCGTTATTCTGAATCGAATAATCCATCTACGTCCAGATTCAGCGCGAATAGTCAAAAAAATGAAACGGCGAATCTTCGAACGATATCCCGCAGACCCGCCGGAAACGGTGGATTACGACGGCTGCTTCCCGGCTCGGCAGTTGTCGACCCATTCCCATGCCATGTCGTACGGGATGATCGCATCGGGACCATTCTTGGCTACGAAATTATTCTGCCACTTTTGTGTACACGCGTTTTCTTCGGTCGGCCACGCGTTGCGATCCTCGGTAGGGGCCGATGAAGAGGGCGACGCGGATGCTGCTGCATTGTTGCCGACAGGCGGGAAGCGTTGCTCACATTCCTCTGACCACTTTGCTTCTTGCTGACCACTAACGTCCATCGGGTCCGGTGGCGTAGCGTTTCGAAGGTCGCGGATACAGGCTTTCACCTTTTTGCTATGCTCAAGGGTTGCGAGCGTGTTCGCTGTAGTCTGTGCTTCTTCTGGCGTTGGTACCCGCGTGCCCATTTGCCATACGTCGTGGCTGATGAGTTCGCCAGTGTTGGGATCGAATCGATCCTCGGCACCGTCGAGTTTGTCGTTGGAAAATGATGAGCGGTAGATGACGCGCTTGCCATCGGGTGCATAGCGGATCATTTGCCCGTTGGCCGCACCGTTTTCATAGTGTGCTTCCAGGAGCGTGTTTCCGGTCTTGCCGTCGTACGTCTTGACCGTGCCGTCGAGCCATCCGTGCTTCCATGGAAATTCCCCGATGAGCTGTCTGGTCGGTGCGTAGTAGACCTTCTCTGCCCCGTCCGGCTTGCCGTTGCTAAAATTGACATCTAGGACGGTACGATCACCGGTGTTATCAAAGACCTGCATCGAGCCGGTGAGTGCAGCGCTGCTGAACGACATTTTCATGCGAACGGTATCCGATTGCGGCGCCTTGCAGACGACATCACCATCGAGTATGCCCTCGGTCACCTTTGCATCGCAGAGGAACTGATGGATGGCCATCGGACTGATGCCATCACGATAAGCTTCGGGCACGACGTACGCGCTGCTTTGCATCATCCGTTGGTAGCCCGGCTGGTTATTCAGAATGTCGGGGACTGGCACGTTTGTGACTTTTCCGGAGAACGGTGAGTTCGCGTCACCAGCATAGACCTTGCCGTTGACGATCTGAGTGTTACGGTAGTCGAGGGCATCGCCCTTGCAGCCACTGAGGATGAGGGCTGCGAAAGCGATCGCAATTGGTACTGCGAGACGTTGGCGAAAGTGGGTGGTTGCCATGGCTGGAAATATGATTGAAGACGCGATCGTGACGCGGTGGTTTGAGCGACCGCGGGTACAAAAAAACCGACCGGCGAGCCGGTCGGCTGAAATGGTTCTGGCTATCCGAGGGGGGTACATGCCAGAACCCAGGCCAAGCATTGCAAGCTGTTTAGTTCAATGCGGCGCGGCGACGACCGAGTTAAGTGCGGTCAACAAGGTGCCAGGAAGATCGGATGCGAACTGCAGGGATTTGTCGGTGTAAGTAGACGGGTACAGCCAGCCGACCTGCAGTCGTCCAGCGCGAAGTGCAACGACAAGCTTGGCGCCGAGGGCGAGAGGTTGGAGTCGAGCGTTCCCCGAAGTCAGTGCCGAAATATCGGCGGTCGCGAAGTCGAGTACCAGCACATTGGCGTTTCTGGCGTATGCGGACCACGTGCCAAGCGTGTTGTCGACGACGGCGCGATGATCTGCCGACAGCTGAATCGTGCCCAGTCCGACATTCAGTCCGGCCATAGCGATGCCGACAGCCTGTTGAACCGAGTTGTACGTCGTAGTCGAACTGCCGGACGTCATGACGATCGTGTTGCCGTCCATATAGGCGGGAACTCCACCGCAGACCAACCCGCCTTGCACAACAGCGTTGTCACACATCGGAACGGATACCGGCAGTACGACGCGGTCGGCCGAATAGGTCTGGATGCCGAGGTATGCAGTCGTGCCACTCGGGAATATGGTGCCGGTCAATTGCGATGCATGAGCGAAGTCATAGAAGCCCGGTACGGCAGGCGCGGCGAACGACAAGGGTTGGCCGGACAGGTCAACGGAACGTGCCTCATACGTGAACCCCATACCCGATACCGGGTCGGAGCCGGATAGCGTCGCGCCGATACGCGAAAGAGGCAGCGGGGTGAGCCGCTGAGTCTCCGAGACGAGGTTCGACCACGTTCCGTCTTTCTTCAGCGCGTACTCGCCGGCAAGCCCGTCGTATTTGTCGCCGTTGTACGCACCGAGACCGACATTGGTCCAGTTGTCGGTTCCGGCCGGCAGGTTTTCCTGTCGATCGGTCTGCAGGGCCCCATTGACGATCTGGCGGACATTGCGAACCAGCGCTTGATTGGTCGAGCCCGGCGTCGGGTTGTATCCGCCGAAGAACGAGATCAGGTAATCGACAAAGCTGTAGGTGGGTTTGGCGAGGACCTGCGAGGCGTCCGCGATCTGGTAGACCGGTTTTGCCGCTTGGGTGGCTAGATCGTCCTGAGTGATCGCCGTCACGCTGCCCTTGGCGACCATGGCGTTCAGGGCATTGCGAAGCGTCGCGGCATCGACCGCGCCCTTGACCGAGAAGGTTCCGAGCTTGTCCACGATCTGCGCTGCGAGCGCTTGGGTCGCCGCATCGCTGTTCGCGAGGTAGTCGGCATTCGGATCGACCTGTTTGCCAAGCAGGTTTTGCACGGCAGCGATGGCCTGCGGGTGGCTCAAACCGGTCTGCATTTGGGCGCCAACCAGTGTCGTGAGCGGACTGATAACCTGCGATGTCGTGGGTTGGATGACCTGCGACAGCGTGAAGGTGGCGGGGAACTGGAATCCCGCTGGGCGAGACTGGTCCTTGGTCGTCGGTGTGACCTGGACGAGTAGCGTTTTTCCGGTTGTGTCGCCGCTATACGGAATCGAGAACTGGCCGGTCCCGTCCGTGACCGCCGTGGGCTCTCCAGAATCACAAACCCCGTTGTTGTTCAGGTCCAAGCAGACCGTTGCACCGACCAGGTAACCGTCGATGGCTTTACCGGTGACCGCAGGTGCCGGCGTTGTCGGCGTGCCTCCGCCCCCGGGTGACGGCTGACTGGGGCTAGAATTGCCGCCACCGCCGCAGGCGGCAAGGGCGGTCGCGACAGACAGGCCCAGGATGTGTTTGCTGAACCCCGTATGTTTTTTGGCTTTCATTGCTTTCTCCGTTTGACGTGCTCGTCCCGTACGGATGGGCACATTGGATGTAGTGTTTACTCGACAATTCAAGGCGCACGGATATAGCTGGATCGATACGAGCTCGAACCAGCAGGACGCTCGAGGCAGCCAATGGACGTCGTAATGTAGATTATATACGTCTATAATTGAAGTGTTTACAGCGTCGTTAATCAGTCGACGGGCGGGCATCCTGCACGCCATGGCTACTAGGCGCTCAACTTCCGCCGCATCAAGACCTGCCCCGATCTCGATTGCTCTTGGCAAGCGAGTCAAGGAGTGTCGACATGCGGCCGAGAAATCTCAGGAAACATTGGCTTTCGAAGCGCACGTTGACCGCACGTATATCTCCGCGATCGAGCGTGGTATCGCCAATCCATCTGTCGAAACGCTCGCGAACATCTGCTACGTCCTCAATGTGACGTTGGCCGAACTCTTTGCGCCGTTGGATGGCGTGTCGCTGAAACCGACGGGAGAGCGCCGAGCGAATGCGGCGACGCCGCCGGAAATCAAGCGGCAGCGTCTGCGTTAACGGTCACCGCCTCGAGTTGCCTAGACGGCGACTATTCGCTAGGCGGAGTGCCGTTCAATAATCGCCAGGTAGCAGAAGCGTTGTCACGGACCGATCCCATTCAGTAATGAGCCAAACGGTCTGTCCATCAGCGAGGACATAACTGGACAGGATCCGTGATCCAGCATCGACGGCCAGTTCGTTTTGTTCCCGATCGGATTCAGATAGATCTCCCCAGTCCCCGCAGGCGTGTCGGATCAACAGATTGATGATCGAGACGTTCGCATTGGCGACGACACTCAGCGCGGCGGGTGTGGCAAGGACTCGGCCGAGCTTGAAGCGCGGGCCGGGCAGACGGTTGGATGTCGAATTCATGGTGTTCTCCAGTGAGTGGACGAGCAACGGCCTCCAGGCTTGGCTGGATGCGAGGACGTCCGGGGGAATTAAGAAAAGAGAACCGGGCGAAAGCCCGGTTTATGCCGGCAGGTTGAGTTCGGCGAGTCGCCGGCGAAGTGCCAACGCTTTGGCTTGTGAACAGCCGAGGTGGATACGGATGTCTGCGACGGTGGGGCGGACCAGACCGGCCGCAACGTCGTGCGCGAGTCGAGTCACCGCGTCGTCAGGCCGTGTCACGATCGACGGCCTTTCATTCGGATCGTCTAAATTGCGACTAACGGTCTCACCCGTTTCCATCATCGAACTTGCCGCCGCGACTGTGGGTACCGCCGTAGTCATGGCTGCGACGACCGGGATTTCCATGGGAGTCGCGTCACGGGACGTCGCTTCGGCAGAAGAGCGCCCGAGCACGATGACCCACAGCAAACAGGCGGCGCTTTCCAGTACGGTCGCGAACGTCAACCCCGACAGCAGATCGACACGCGCAGTCGTCGCACCGAGTAACGCCGCGAGTCGCGACGTGACCGGATCGACGAGTAACGCGTCGCGCTGATCGGTGACTCGATCGCGTTCGGCTTCGACGTGTCGCACCTCGTCGGCTTCTGCGTTCAGCGCGTCAAGTTTCGCGACCAGCGTCACGTGGCGTGCCTCTTGCATCACGCAGTCACGACGACACCGTAGTGCGTCGATTGTCGCGAGCTGCTGCATGATCGTGGCCCGATCATCCATGACGACGGTCAGGCTACGGCGCGGTGCGGGCGGGAAAGCAACTGCAGTGGCCATCCGCCGGGCACCTGCATGCTGCTGGGCAAGCAGAAAGAAGGTGACGTGGCCGTAACAGGCGGTTGCCATGCATGCCAACCACAACAGGCCGCCGATCACTCTGACGCCAAGCGGCTTACCTCGGATGAGCGCCGGCAGTAGATGCGCGCTCGTGATGAGCACCACGCCAATCGCGATCCAGATGAGCCGTTCCGGCCACGTGCCACCGCGTTGCCAACCCGCCAATACAGACAGACTGAGCGCAGTGGCCGTGGCCGACATCGCCAGAGCAATAATCCAGCGAGATGACCGCATCATGCTGCCTTGCCGCCCAGCAACACGGCTTTGCGCTCGAGCTTGCCGCGCAGCGTCGCGGATTGACCGGTATCGTCGCCGCTTCCGGTATCCGGATGGCCCGCCGACTCGGGATAGAACTCCTCGGCCACGGCGGCGCGTTCGTCAGGACTGTCTTCGAACGCGCCATTCGCGAAGCCAGACCGTGCTGCCGCGTCGAGTGCGGCCTGATCGAACCCTGCCGCTCGCCGCCGCGCATCGAGTTCGCGCGCCTGCATCAGCGTGTCTTCGAGCGTACTGCCCGATCGCACGCCTAGATCGACGTAATAGATTGCGGACCGATAGCTCTGCGTGGTTGATTTTCCGCGCAGCCGAAGCTCCAGCGACAGACTGGCGAGCAGGTTGCCGGACACGGCACGGAAGTAGTGCAACCGAGCGGCAAGGGTGCGAATCGAGTTGTACGAGGTGGTGCGGAAGATGAACGAACCCATCTCGTCTTCGTCGCCAACGATCACATTCAGTCGCGCATAGGGCTTGCAACCGCCCTGGCGCGCGAAGGCACAGCCGTCCGGCGACGGGCAGGGTAGGTTTTCGATGCCGGCGTCACCCGCGCGACGACACGTTTCCCCGTTGCCGACGCACACCGGCCGCCCGGTGTCCCGGTCGAACAGGCTGTAGTCGGCACGCAGGTTGAGATCCGGATCGTTGAAGAGCATGCGGACCGGAATCGCGCGGAGCTTGCCGGACGCCGCCTTGCGCAGCGTTTCATTCAGTGGATGCAACATCCACTCGCCACGCTGTTGTACCTGGGTGGTGAGCGTGAACTGGTCGTCCTTCTCGGGAATGCGCTTGCCGTTTTTCTCGACGATGCGACCGATGGAGATGCGCCCGACAACGGGCGGAGTGATAGCAAGACCTTTGAGCATGATGGCCTCTAAGCTGAATAGGTAAAGTGGAGGGATGCGATTTCGAGTTGCCGCACTGGCTACCGAGCGAAATGTGCTTCGAGCTTGTCGTGGATCTCGCGCGGGACGCCTTGCTAGGCTTGAACGCTGATCATCGGGTGAACGCCGAATTGCGCTTGCAACTGGTCGAGTGGCACCGTCGCAACCCACTCGGCATGCTTGCTGAGCGCGTCCATGACGAACGGCTGGGCAAGCGCGCCATATCGTGAAAAAGTCATGATGTCGGTGAGACATTCGAGATTTGTCATGGCCGGTCGGGTCAGGTGGAAATAAGGAAGCGCCGAGAACCGAGTTTCGAGATGGCGTATTGCTGTTCGAGCGAGGGGTGATCGGCCAGTAGCCGCTCCAGATCGATCGATGACGAATCCTTGCTGCGCTTGAACGAGACCGAACCGGTTTCGAACAGGGCGCGCGTGGCATCACCCATGGCTTCCTGGATTGCTTGCTTGAACTGCGCCTCGAGCTGCTGGCGCGTCTCGATCTCGGTCCGTACGGCGACCAGATCGGCAAACACGGAAGACAGGTGACGATCACCGCTGAAATCGATCGTTTCGCCGTTGCCGGGATACAGATGGCGTAGGGCGCGGTCGGCCGACTCCGATCCGTCGGCGGGCGGTGGCGTATCGCTCTCCACGAAACGCCAGAAACGGGCTTCGAGTTCGACCAGCCGCTTGATCAATGCCTCGTCCCGTTCGATCCGATGAACTTCCAGTGCCTGGCCGCACAACAGGACGGCGACGTGTGCAGCAGATTTGCCTGTTACTGCAAGCTGATGCTGAACCTGAATTTGTACGTACTCGGGCACGCCTTCCCGCCAGAGCCGGGCCCCGAACTCTCCCGCTGTCTTACATTCGAGAATCTGGACGTCGGGCACGCCAACGATCTCCCGGTCGAGGTTGGCGAGCATGAAAGGGATCGTCGG
>NZ_LDVA01000318.1:0-4069 GCF_050768715.1 Burkholderia sp. ZZQ-2
CACCTTGCGCATCCTGCAACTGATCTTGTACTTGAGGTGAAACGTCGCTGCAGCGTTGCAGGTCTATCGCCTCCAAGCAGGTCAACAATAGCTCGACGGTGGCTCTCCTATCGCGAGCAGGATGCTTTGGCACGAGCTGCCCTCCCGAACGCTGCAGTTGCCCCTGGCACATTCCAGGTCCGACATCCGTTAGATATCGTGCAGGTTGATCACACGCAAGCGGACATCCTGCTCGTTAGCGAACTGGACGGACAGATTATCGGTCGACCGTGGCTGTCTGTGGCTCTCGACGTTGCTACGAGATGTGTGCTTGGCTTTTATGTCGCAATGGAGAGGCCGGGGGCTGCGACGGTAAGCTTGCTCCTCTCGCGCGTAGTTCTGCGGAAAGAGCCGTGGCTCGAAAGACTAGGCGTTGAGGCTGACTGGCCGATGCGCGGTATCCCTAAGCAGCAGAGTTGGCGATCAGGAACGATGACGAGTGCATCGATATCATCGTGCAGGGCTTCGTGTTCAAGAATACCCACGAATACAAGGCGGCACGAGCGCGCCGTCTTGTCGCTTTGGCGGCCGTGCCGAGCAGTCGTTCAGTGCGGGTTTGCGTCGGCCGTCAGTGCATGTGTACAGTCCGTACGGTACTCGGTGGCGAGCCGGCGATTCGCCTCGTCAAGATCGTCCGGGTAGTACGGGCCGCTGTGCGCGGGGTTATAGCCAACCTGTTCGAGTTCGATCAGCTCGCGCACCAGGTCCGCATGCGTGACCTCGCGCTGAGTGTGAACGAACGGGTAAGCGTTGCATTCCTGTGGCGTCAGGTGCGGTGCCGCGAACGCGGCGGTGCTGGCGCATGCGAGCATGCATGCAGGCGGTGGTAGTCGAAAGTTTCATCCGGTGGCTCCTGTTTTCGCGGCCCGATGCCGCATGACGTCAGCGTAGGCCGATCGCGCGACGACGCGGGCGACGCACGGATGAAACTTGTTTCACGCCAGTGCATGTGGTGCCGGATGAAGCTATTTTCATGTAACGCCGGGCGGCGATCGTGTCGTCTACGATAGTCGCGGGCGCAAGGTGTGCGCCCGTATTGAAGTTCATTGCGAGGACAGGCATGCGAGTACTGACGGTCGAAGACGATGCGGTGACCGCGAACGAAATCGTCGGCGAACTCACTGCGCGCGGATTCGAGGTCGACTGGATCGACAACGGCCGCGAAGGGATGATGCGCGCGATGAGCGCATCGTACGACGCGATCACGCTGGACCGGATGCTGCCAGGCCCGGACGGCCTCGCGATCCTGACCGCGATGCGCACGGTGGGCATCGATACGCCGGTGCTGATGCTGAGCGCGCTCGGCGACGTCGACGAGCGCATCCGCGGGCTGCGCGCGGGCGGCGACGATTACCTGACGAAGCCGTTCGATTCCGGCGAGCTGAGTGCGCGCATCGAGGTGCTGCTGCGCCGCCGCCAGGCATCGGGCGTCCCGCAGCAGACGCTGCTGAAGGTAGGCACACTCGAGCTCGACCTCATTTCGCGCTGCGCGCGCCGCGGCGGCGGCGAGATTCCGCTGCTGCCGACCGAATTCCGCGTGCTCGAATTCATGATGCGCAACGCGGGCCAGACGATCACGCGCACGATGCTGTTCGAGACCGTGTGGGGTTATCACTTCGATCCGGGCACCAACCTGATCGACGTCCACATGGGCCGGCTGCGCAAGAAGATCGATCCGCCCAGCGCGCAACCGATGATCCGGACGGTGCGCGGCTCGGGCTACATACTCGCGTGACGGAGGCGGGAATGGACGCGGCTCGCGCGGCGAATTTCACACGCCGCTGGCATACGACGACGTTCCGCTGGCTGTGCGCGTACGCGGCCATCTTCTCGGTGTCGCTGCTGCTGCTCGCGGGCGTGATCAACGTCGCCGCGACGCACACGATGACGCGCGACACCGACGAGGTGCTCGCGTGGCAGCTGATCTATTTCGATTCGATCCCCGATGCCGAACTGCCGCTCGCGATTCACCGGCGGCTCGAGCACGAGCACATGCATACGAGTTTCTACGGGCTGTTTGACGCGGCCGGTCGCCGTGTGGCAGGAGACATCGCGACACTGCCCGCGCTGCGCACGGATCGCGATGGACGCACGCTGAACCGCACGCTCGCGCCGCTCGACGGACAGCCCGCGCCGATTACGCGCGCGATGGCCATGCGTCGCGACAACGGGATGACGCTGGTCGTCGCGCGCGACCTGTCGCATTTCATCCAGATCCGCGATGTCGCGATCCGCGGGCTCGTGATCGGCGGCGTGATGATCCTGATCGCCGGCATTGCAGGCGGCAGCATGCTCGGCATGCGGCAGATGCGCCGCGTCGCCGCGATCCGGCGCGTCACGCGGCAGATCGCCGAGGGCGATCTCGGCAAGCGGTTGCCGGTTGGCCGCTACGACGAACTCGATCTGCTCGCGCATCTCGTGAACCACATGCTCGACGAGGTCGAGCGGCTGATGGGCGAGGTGCGCCATACCTGCGACGGCATCGCGCACGACCTGCGCACGCCGCTCGCGCGTGTCCACACGATGCTGGCGCGGCTGGCCGATCAGCCGTTCTGCGCGGATGATCCAGCGTCGGCGGCACTGCTGGCGTCTGCGCGCGACGAAACCGACCGGCTGCTCGAACGCTTTCGCGCGATGCTGCGCATCTCCGAGATCGGCACGCTGAGCCGGCGCGGCGGCTTTGCCGAGGTCGACGTCGCGGCATTGCTGCGCGACGTGTGCGACCTCTACGAGCCGCTGGCCGAAGCCGTCGACGTGTCGTTCGCGCTCCACGCGGCACCGGTCGACGGCATTCATGGCGACCGTGCATTGCTGTTCGAAGCGTTCAGCAATCTCGCGGATAACGCGATCAAATTCACACCGCCGGGAGGACGTGTGCGCGTCGTGCTCCACACGACACCGAACGGCCCGCTCGTGCGGTTCGAGGACACCGGTCCCGGCATTCCGACGGGCGAGCGCGACGCCGTGCTCGAGCGCTTCTATCGCGGCGAGCGTACGCGCCATGTGAACGGGTCGGGGCTCGGGTTGAGCATCGTGTCGGCCGTGATGCGCGTGCACGGTTTCGCGCTGCGGATTGGCGATGGGCAGCCGGCCGGCGCGGTGATTACGGTCGAATGCTGGCCGCGCTCGCTCGCATGACGGCGCAGGAAACCGAACGATGCGCATCCTGCTGATTGCACCGCCGACACCGGAGGCCGCGCGGCTCGACAAGGCGTTTCGCGAGAGCGTGCACGGCGTCGAGCGTGTCGACGGATGGCGCGACGGCTGCTTCGCGGCGACCCAGGACCGGTTCGACGCCATCGTGATTGCTGTACCCGATGCGGCGGCCGACCCGGCGATCCTCGCCGGATTGCCGCGACTCGTCGTATCGGCCGGCGGCGCGACGATTGCCGCGATCGTCACGGGCGCAACACCCGCGCAGCGTGCGCGGATGCTGCTGTAGGCGTTCATTACTAGTGCTAGCCGCGTTCAGAAACGTTGCTAGCGGAAATTCTCAAAGAAGCCTCGGCGAACAGGGGCTTTTTGAAGTTTTCTGGCGGCGGCTTAGCCGTTGCGTTTCTGCAACAGAAATTTGGCCAATGTTCACTAACGTTGCTAGCACGTTGCATGTGTTCCTTAATACTGCTAGCAAACGTTTCGCGTGGATTGATAGGAATCCATATGGCTTCGATCGACGAGCGGGCCGCTAGAGCAGCGAAGATTGTGTCCGTGCTTCGACCGCTTGGCAACGGCGTGCTTTCCCGACAGCAGGCTGAACGAGCAGCACAGCTATTAGGCGTTCACTGCACCACCGTATATCGCCTGCGTCGACGTTTCCTCGCAGATCCGGTCGCCAGCACATTAGAGCCAAGGCAGCCGGGTAGGGCGACCGGGGGCAGACTGGACGCCGCCTTCGAACGCGTCAGCGACGAGGCCGAGCACGAATGGCTCCTGAATTAGCACCACCTTGCGTATCCTGCAACTGATCTTGTGCTTGAGTGTTCTGAACGACGCCGATGTCACTGCATCACGGTGGAAGAGGGAGTGGCTC
>NZ_LDVA01000319.1:0-44007 GCF_050768715.1 Burkholderia sp. ZZQ-2
CACCTTGCGCATCCTGCAACTGATCTTGTACTTGAGGTGAAACGTCGCTGCAGCGTTGCAGGTCTATCGCCTCCAAGCAGGTCAACAATAGCTCGACGGTGGCTCTCCTATCGCGAGCAGGATGCTTTGGCACGAGCTGCCCTCCCGAACGCTGCAGTTGCCCCTGGCACATTCCAGGTCCGACATCCGTTAGATATCGTGCAGGTTGATCACACGCAAGCGGACATCCTGCTCGTTAGCGAACTGGACGGACAGATTATCGGTCGACCGTGGCTGTCTGTGGCTCTCGACGTTGCTACGAGATGTGTGCTTGGCTTTTATGTCGCAATGGAGAGGCCGGGGGCTGCGACGGTAAGCTTGCTCCTCTCGCGCGTAGTTCTGCGGAAAGAGCCGTGGCTCGAAAGACTAGGCGTCGAGGCTGACTGGCCGATGCACGGTATCCCTCGAACGCTGCATCTTGATAACGCGGCCGAATTCAAAAGCCGTGCCCTTCGCAGTGGATGCCGCGAGTACGGCATTGAACTGATGTACCGACCGGTGGGCAAGCCGCACTTTGGTGGCCACATCGAGCGGCTGAACAGGACCTTGATGGAGCGCGTGCGTGGCCTCCCTGGTTCGACTGGATCGTCAGTCAAAGGGCGCAAGGCGCGCCAGGCCGAAAAGACAGCCTCACTTACGTTGAAGCAGTTCGAGCAGTGGCTGGCTGTCGAGATCGGCAGGCGTTATCACTGCAGCCCCCACCGCGGTTTGTTGGGACTTCAGCCCGCGCAAAAGTGGCAGGAAACATGGCGAGCAGCGGATTCACGATGCTTGCCAGCTCAACCGGATGCCGAACTGAAGTTTCTGATCCGGTTCCTGCCAGTCGCATCCCGGACCATTCAGCGGGACGGCCTCAAGCTCTTCCTGATCCGCTATTGGCATCCCTTGTTCGCGGCATGGCGGGAAACACGCCGGTCCGTGACGATCCGCTATCACCCAGAAGATCTCTCGCGCATCTTCGTAAGCGCTGGCAGAGGCAGTTTAGTTGAAGTGCGATACGCGGACTTGCGTCGGCCTCCCATCTCGCTGTTCGAACAGCGGGCAGCTTTGCGAGCTATCCGGGCTAGGGGACAACGGGCAGTATCGGAGAGGGAGATATTCGAGACTGTTGAGCAGCAGCGACAACTGGTCGTCACTTCCCAGCGCGCTACTCGAGCGCGACGCCGCATGGCACGTCAAGCTGGCGGTTTGGTTCCGAAGAGCAGCATCGAAGATCTTTCACTCACTGAACAGCGGCAGGTCGAGCAGGTGAACTACGACGCACCAGTTACCGCGTATGACGTTGAACAGTGGTAGGGGGCCAGCATGAAGCAAGGTGATTTCGCGCATCTGCTACCCGCAGCAAGAGATCAGGTCCTACTCGGAAAAGAGGATCGCATAAAGGGTCTACTACGTGACCGGTGGATCGACTATCCCCGAGCGACTGAAGCCTTGCAGCTACTGCAGCGGCTCTATGACACGCCGAGACGTGAGCGCATGCCGTGTCTTCTGCTGCACGGCGACTCGAACATCGGGAAAACCAAGATAACGGCCAAGTTCAGGCGAGCGCACCCCAGCGAGTTCGACGAGAGAACCGGGGTAGAGCGGTGTCCGGTCGTGAGCGTACAGATGCCTCCCACCCCCGATCAGCACCGCTTTTACGCCGCCTTGCTCTTTGAGCTCGGTGCGCCACATAACCCCGCCGCGGGGCTTGCCACACTCGAGCGGCTCGCTCGCGACATCTTGCGGCGGATGTCGCCGCAGATGCTAATCGTAGACGAGGTTCATCACCTGCTCGCCGGAACGTACCGTGAGCAACGCGCCTCTTTGAACCTTCTAAAATACCTCGCCAACGACCTGCAGATTAGCATGGTCCTTGTCGGTACGCGCGATGCCGTTCTAGGGCTTCAGACCGATTCACAGATGATCAGCCGCTACAGACCATTCGAGATCCCAAGGTGGAGGGAAAGTGAAAGTCTTCGCAGGCTCATGGCTGCGTTCGAGAAAGTCTTGCCGCTACGAAAACCATCGAATCTGTCGCGACGTGAGATTGTCCAGCTCGTTCTCGAGATAAGCGGAGGGCTGACTGGCGCCATATCTACGATCCTCAACGAAGCAGCAGAGTTGGCGATCAGGAACGATGACGAGTGCATCGATATCGCCCACCTTGAACGAGTTGCCCGCGCGCATGTCTGAAACCCACAGACCGTGGCCCATCGCACCTCGCCCCTTCCTGGAAGAGGCGTTTGGTAGCTGGTTGGGTCGCATCGCGGCGCGGTATCAGACGAGCGTAGACTTGATCTGGGAATCGGGCACAGGCGTAGCGATGCCTAGCCTGACCAAGGCCGGCTGGATCCTCTTTCCCCCAGTTCCCTCCCCAACCCTGAGCCGTCTATCTCGCGCAGCGCGGCTCAACGACGGTATTCTGAGCATGATCCAGACGCCGCATGAGTGGGTCTTCGATCAGAAGTACTTGGTGTATTGCTTCAGATGTCTTGTTCTGAACGACGCCGATGTCACTGCGTCACGGTGGAAGAGGGAGTGGCTCGATCCGTCAGCCGACTACTGCCGGGTGCACCACAGCCTGCTCGAGACTGTTCCGCAATCGATTTTCGCCAGAGCTCCGAATTTCGACGCCGCGCTGCGGGCGATATCACGATATCGATGCCCACCGCTTAGGCTGAGTAAAACACTACGCTAGCAATATTAGTGAACATCGCTAGCACTCCTTTGGGCACGGCTAGCATTGATTGTGAACTCCTACAGTTGGTGCTTATCCGAAACATACCGAAACGCGGCGACGCGACTGAAATGGGAATGCGCACACGGCCATCGCTGGGAGGCTGCCCCAGCAGCAATCGTTCGGGGGCATTGGTGCCCCGTGTGCAGCCGCGACGCGGTCAAGCTTGGGCTTGAGCTGATGAACAGGATCGCGGTCGAGCGCGGTGGGAAGTGTGTCTCGGCGACCTATGTGAACAGCGCAACCAGACTCGAGTGGGAATGTGCCCAGGGCCATCGATGGTTTGCCACACCGAATACGATTCGACGTGGCCACTGGTGTGCTCGGTGCTATTTCGTCAGCGTCACGACGACCGAAAAGACTCGCCGCAAGCGGCGGCATGAGGCGGTCCGGAAGTGAGACTGTACAACTGGCTCGGCAACATGCATGAGCCCTGCACCGCAGTGATCCGTTTCCCGGCCATTGTCCCTATTGGATATGTAGCGCCGCACGATCGCTCACGACAGGCTGTTTTGCTACGCTCTGGTTTGGCCGCTCACGCAGTTTGTGCAGAGTAAACGGGATGGCCTGCAAAAAAAAGTGGCAAGTCTCGGCATCCACGTTACGGACGGCATCGGGATATCCCGGCCAAACCCCTATCAGCGATCACCAGCCACACACCAGGCCCGGTGACAACCCCCCCCTATAAGGACTGCGACTGGCAGCAAGAATCATGCCGGGCCTAGCTGGCCAAAGCCCCGATTATCGGGGCATGAAGATAGTAACGGGGCGTCGAGACGCGTCGTCGCGGATGACGACGCGAAATTGACGCCGCTCGGCATGACGAGGCGCGGAACATGAAAATACGATGTCATGAAAGCGCAGTTTTTATGTGCGAGGTTACGAGGTGACAAAGCGAATGTCGGCGTGCCAACCGCTTTCCGCTCTCGCGCACAGGGTGTCGTGTCGTGATTTGTATCAAGTCGTGACATAAGAATTCGGATCACAATACGACTGACCTGTGGCTCAATGCGTGTCGGCCGACGGTCGGTCGTCCTTTACAACCGGTATTTCACCTCCTTAAATAATCAGGGTCTACCAAAAGACCGGAAAAACGAGATCCCCATGAGCCATTTCCTGGACAGATTGCGTTACTTCTCCACCACGCGGCCACGCTTTTCCGACGGGCACGGCGCCGTCACGGACGAAGACCGAAAATGGGAAGACGGCTACCGGATGCGCTGGCAGCACGACAAGATCGTCCGCTCGACCCATGGCGTGAACTGCACGGGTTCGTGCTCGTGGAAGGTCTACGTGAAAGGCGGGATCGTCACGTGGGAAACCCAGCAGACCGACTATCCGCGCACGCGTCCCGACATGCCGAACCACGAGCCGCGCGGCTGCTCGCGCGGCGCTTCGTACTCCTGGTATCTATATAGCGCGAACCGCCTCAAGCATCCGCTCGTGCGCAGCGCGCTCGTCAAGCTGTGGCGCGAACGCCGGCGTACGCTCGGCCCCGTCGAAGCCTGGCGTTCGATCGTCGACGACGACGCAGCGCGGCATGCGTACCAGAGCCGGCGCGGGCTCGGCGGCTTCGTGCGCGCGAGCTGGGACGAGGTCAACGAGATCGTCGCGGCGGCCAACGTGCACACGGTGGAGCGGCATGGCCCCGATCGCGTGGTCGGCTTCTCGCCGATTCCGGCGATGTCGATGGTGTCGTATGCGGCAGGTTCCCGCTACCTGTCGCTGATCGGCGGCGTGTGCCTGAGCTTCTACGACTGGTACTGCGACCTGCCGCCCGCGTCGCCGCAGACGTGGGGCGAGCAGACCGACGTGCCGGAATCGGCCGACTGGTACAACTCGACGTTCATCATGATGTGGGGCTCCAATGTCCCGCAGACGCGCACGCCGGACGCGCACTTCCTCGTCGAGGCGCGTTATCGCGGCACCAAGGTCGTGTCGGTGTTCCCCGACTACGCGGAAGGCGCGAAGTTCGGCGACCTGTGGCTGCACCCGAAGCAGGGCACCGACGCGGCGCTCGCGCTCGCGATGGGCCATGTGATCCTCAAAGAGTTCCATCTGGCGGGGAAGAGCGACTACTTCACCGACTACTGCAAGCGTTATACCGACATGCCGTGCCTCGTGCGCCTCGTGCCGCACGGCGACGGCTACGTGCCCGAGCGCCTGGTGCGCGCGTCCGACTTCGACGACGCGCTCGACGAGGCCGCGCACCCCGACTGGAAGACCGTGATGATCGACGACGCGACCGGCGAGTTCGTCGTGCCGGTCGGCTCGGTGGGTTTCCGCTGGGGGCAGCAGAACGACGCCGACAAGGGCAAGTGGAACCTGCGCGGCGAGACGTCGAAGGGCGCGGCGCTGTCGCCGCGGCTGTCGTGCACGGACGCGCACGACGACGTGGTCGACGTGCTGTTCCCATACTTCGGCAACCAGCCGCACGCGCACTTCAACTCGACGCAGCATGCTTCCGAACTGTCGCGCCGGATCGGCGTGCGACGCATTGCGACGCGTGACGGCGACATGCTGGTCGCGACCGTCTACGACCTGTTCGTCGCGAACTACGGGCTCGACCAGGGCCTCGGCGGCCGCGACGTGGCCGCGAGCTACGACGACGACCTGCCGTACACGCCTGCCTGGCAGGAGGCGATCACCGGCGTGAAGCGCGCGGACGTGATCGCGGTGGCGCGGCAGTTCGCGGAGAACGCGCACAAGACGCAGGGCAAGTCGATGGTGATCATCGGCGCGGGGATCAACCACTGGTTCCACATGGACATGTCGTACCGCGCGATCATCAATATGCTGATCATGTGCGGTTGTATCGGCAAGCCGGGCGGCGGCTGGTCGCACTACGTGGGCCAGGAGAAGCTGCGGCCGCAGACGGGCTGGACCGCGCTTGCGTTCGCGCTCGACTGGAACCGCCCGCCGCGCCAGATGAACGCGACGTCGTTCTTCTACGCGCATACCGACCAGTGGCGCTACGACCCGATGGACCCGGCCACGCTGCTGTCGCCGCTCGCGGACAAGTCGCAGTTCCACGGCGCGCCGATCGACTACAACGTGCGCGCGGAACGGATGGGCTGGCTGCCGTCCGCGCCGCAGCTCGCGGTGAATCCGCTGAAGGTCGGCGCGGCGCTTGCCGATCCGGCGCACGCCGGCACCGATATCGCGCGGCAATTGAAATCGGGCGCGCTGACGATGGCGAGCGAGGATCCCGATGCGCCCGGCAACTTCCCGCGCAACCTGTTCGTGTGGCGCTCGAACCTGCTCGGCTCGTCGGGCAAGGGGCACGAGTATTTCCTGAAGCACCTGCTGGGCACGACCAACGGCGTGCAGGGCGAGGATCTCGGCGCGACGGGCGGCACGCGCCCCGAGGAAGTGACGTGGCATGACGAGGCGCCGCGCGGCAAGCTCGACCTGCTCGTGACGCTCGACTTCCGGATGTCGACCACCTGCATGTATTCGGACGTCGTGCTGCCGACCGCGACGTGGTACGAGAAGGACGACATGAACACGTCCGACATGCACCCGTTCATCCATCCGCTGTCGGCGGCAGTCGATCCCGCGTGGGAATCGAAGAGCGACTGGGAGATCTTCAAGGGGATCGCGAAGCGTTTCTCCGAGCTGTGCGACGGGCACCTCGGCGTCGAGCGCGACGTCGTGCTCGCGCCGATCGCGCATGACACGCCGGGCGAACTCGCGCAGCCGTTCGACGTGCAGGACTGGAAGCGCGGCGAATGCGAGCCGGTGCCGGGCCGCACGATGCCGGCCGTGACCGTCGTCGAGCGCGATTATCCGAACACCTATGCGCGCTTCACGTCGCTCGGGCCGCTGATGGACAAGCTCGGCAACGGCGGCAAGGGCATCGGCTGGGACACGAAGGACGAAGTGAAGCTGCTCGGCGAGCTCAACTACAAGGTGGCCGACGGCGTCGCGCAAGGGCGCCCGCGCATCGATACGGCGCTCGACGCGGCCGAGGTGATCCTCGCGCTCGCGCCGGAGACCAACGGCGAAGTGGCGGTGAAGGCGTGGCGCGCATTGTCCGGCATCACCGGCATCGACCATACGCACCTGGCCGCCGCGCGCGCGGACGAGAAGATCCGCTTCCGCGACATCCAGGCGCAGCCGCGCAAGATCATCTCGTCGCCGACGTGGAGCGGGATCGAATCCGAGCACGTGTCGTACAACGCCGGCTACGTGAACGTGCACGAACTGGTGCCGTGGCGCACGATGACCGGCCGCCAGCAGCTTTACCAGGATCACGCATGGATGCGCGCGTTCGGCGAATCGCTGTGCGCGTACAAGCCGCCGGTGGATACGGGCAGCTATGCGCATATGGTCGGCAAGCGCTCGAACGGCAATCCCGAGCGCGTGCTGAACTTCCTGACACCGCACCAGAAGTGGGGGATCCACAGCACGTACACGGACAACCTGCTGATGCTGACGCTGTCGCGCGGCGGCCCGATCGTGTGGATGTCGGAGGACGACGCGAAGGCGATCGGCGTGGCCGACAACGACTGGATCGAGTGCTACAACTCGAACGGCGCATTGTGCGCACGGGCCGTCGTCAGCCAGCGGATTCCGTCCGGGATGGTGATGATGTACCACGCGCAGGAGAAGATCGTGAACACGCCGGGCTCCGAGATCACCGGCACGCGCGGCGGCATCCACAACTCGGTCACGCGCATCGCGCTGAAGCCGACGCACATGATCGGCGGCTACGCGCAGTTCGCATACGGTTTCAACTACTACGGCACGGTCGGCTCGAATCGCGACGAGTTCCTGATCGTGCGCAGGATGAACAAGATCGACTGGCTCGATGGTGAAGAAACCGCGGTCGACCCGACAACGCAGGCACGGGTAGGAGAAACGTCATGAAGGTACGCGCACAGATCGCGATGGTGCTGAACCTCGACAAGTGCATCGGGTGCCATACCTGCTCGGTGACCTGCAAGAACGTATGGACGAGCCGCGAGGGGATGGAGTACGCGTGGTTCAACAACGTCGAGACGAAACCGGGCATCGGCTACCCGAAGGACTGGGAGAACCAGGACCGCTGGCGCGGCGGCTGGCAGCGGCGCGCGGACGGCAAGATCGAGCCGCGCCTCGGCGGTAAGTGGCGACTGCTCGCGCAGATCTTCGCGAACCCGCACCTGCCCGAGATCGATGACTACTACGAGCCGTTTACGTTCGACTATGCGCATCTGCAGGAAGCCGGCAACACGCGCGCGATGCCGGTCGCGCGGCCGCGCTCGCTCATCAGCGGCCAGCGGCTCGAGAAGATCGAGTGGGGGCCGAACTGGGAGGAAATCCTCGGCGGCGAATTCGAGAAGCGCGCGAAGGACTACAACTTCGAATCGGTGCAGAAGGACATCTACGGGCAGTTCGAGAACACCTTCATGATGTACCTGCCGCGCCTGTGCGAGCACTGTCTGAACCCGGCGTGCGTCGCGGCGTGCCCGTCGGGCTCGATCTACAAGCGCGAGGAAGACGGCATCGTGCTGATCGACCAGGACAAGTGCCGCGGCTGGCGCATGTGCGTGTCGGGATGCCCGTACAAGAAGATCTACTACAACTGGCAGAGCGGCAAGGCCGAGAAGTGCATCTTCTGCTATCCGCGCATCGAGGCCGGCCAGCCGACCGTGTGCTCGGAAACCTGCGTGGGCCGCATTCGTTATCTCGGCGTGCTGCTGTACGACGCCGACCGGATCAGCGAAGCGGCCAGCGCGGAGAACGAAAAGGACCTGTACGAATCGCAGCTGTCGCTGTTCCTCGACCCGGAAGACCCGGCCGTGATCGCGCAGGCCGAACGCGACGGCGTGCCGGCCGCGTGGCTCGACGCCGCGCGGCGTTCGCCGGCCTACAAGATGGCGATCGACTGGAAGATCGCGTTCCCGCTGCATCCGGAATACCGGACGCTGCCGATGGTGTGGTACGTGCCGCCGCTGTCGCCGATCAACGCGGCCGCGAACAGCGGCGCGCTCGGGATGAACGGCTACCTGCCGGACGTCGAATCGCTGCGCATTCCGCTGCGTTATCTCGCGAACCTGCTGACGGCCGGCGACGAGGCGCCCGTGAAGCTCGCGCTCGAGCGGCTGCTCGCGATGCGCGCGTTCATGCGTGCGCGTCACGTGGACGGCGTCGATGCGCGCGGCGTGCTCGACCAGGTCGGGCTGTCGCTCGCGCAGGTCGAGGAAATGTATCGCTACCTCGCGATCGCGAACTACGAGGATCGTTTCGTGATCCCGACGACGCACCGCGAGTATGCGGAGAACGCGTACGACCTGCGTGCATCGTGCGGCTTCTCGTTCGGCAACGGCTGTTCGGACGGTCGTTCCGAAGCGAGCCTGTTCAGCACGAAGAAGGGCACGAAGACGATTCCGATTCACGAGGCCTCGCGATGAGCACCGCAACCGATCCAACTTATGCGGCGCTCGCGGCGCTGCTCGACTATCCCGACGATACGCTCGTCGCCGCGCTCGATTCGATCGAAGCGCATCTGCGCGACGGTGCGCGTTTGCCGAAAACGGTGCGCGCGGGCCTCGACCGGTTCTTTGGCTACGTGCGCGAGCGCGATTTGCTCACGCTGCAGGAGAACTATGTCGGGTTGTTCGACCGCGGCCGCGCGACATCGCTGTACCTGTTCGAGCACGTGCACGGCGAATCGCGCGACCGCGGGCAGGCGATGGTCGACCTGCTGCAGATGTACGAGCGGCACGGGCTGTTCCTGAACCGGGGCGAGCTGCCCGACTACCTGCCCGTGTTCCTCGAATACCTGTCGCGGCTGCCAGCGCCCGACGCACGCAAGCTGCTCGCCGAAACCGGCGAGATCCTGCGCGCGCTGGCCGGCGCGCTCGCGCAGCGCGGCAGCCATTACAGCTTCGTCGTCGGCGCGCTGCTGCCGATGGCCGGCCTCGCGCCGGTCGACGCGCCGGATGCCGCCACCGACGACGTGGCCGCCGAGCGGCCGAGTGCCGACGATTACCGCGCGCTCGATGCGTCGTATGCGGACGAGGCCGTGCGCTTCGTCGGCGCCGCGACACCCGCCGAGCAGACGGTTCAATTCCACGACAAGCGGCCCGCCCGCGGCGCTTAAGCGCGGGCCCAACTGGGGAAACACATGAACGACACTCTGCATCAGTTCCTGTTCGGGATCTACCCGTACATCTGCCTCGCCGTGCTGCTGGTCGGCAGCCTGATCCGCTTCGACCGCGAGCAGTACACGTGGAAGAGCGATTCGTCGCAGCTGCTGCGCCACGGCATGCTGCGGCTCGGCAGTATCCTGTTCCACTGGGGCGTGCTCGTCGTCGTGCTCGGGCACTTCGGCGGCTTCCTCGCGCCGCACTGGCTCGTGTCGCCGTTCCTGTCGGCGTCCGGGCACCAGCTCGTCGCGATGGTCGCGGGCGGTGCCGCCGGCGTCGCGGCGATCATCGGGCTGACGCTCCTGATCTGGCGGCGTCTCGGCGACCCGCGCATCCGCCGCAACAGCCGCAAGTCGGACATCCTGATCGTGCTGATGCTGTGGGTGCAGCTCGCGCTCGGGCTCGGCACCGTCGTGCTGTCGACGCGGCACATGGACGGCGCGATGTTCGAACAGCTCACCGACTACGTGAAGGGCGTCGTCACGTTCCGGCCGGACATCGCGAGCCTGCTCGTCGGCGTGCCGCTCACGTACCGGCTGCATATCCTGCTCGGCTTCACGATTTTCCTCGTGTCGCCGTTCACGCGGATGGTGCATATCTGGAGCGGGATCGCGTCGGTCGCGTACCTGATCCGCCCGTACCAGCTCGTGCGCAAGCGCTGAGGAGGCCGCATGAACGACGTTCTCTCCGACGCGCCGGTCGCATTGAGCATCAACGGTGTCGCGATCGACGACGACGCAATCGCGGCTGAGGCGGCTGCGCATCACGGCGACGCACTCGATCCGATCGATGCGGCACGGCGTTCGCTCGCGGTGCGCGAGCTGCTGCGGCAGCGCGCGGTATCGCTCGCGCTGCTCGACGAACGCGCGCCGCTCGACGACGCGGCCGTCGACGCGTTGCTCGAGCGCGAGCTGACGCACGTGCCCGAACCCGACCGCGCGGATTGCGAGCGCTACTACGCGCAGTATCCGGCGCGCTTTCGCCGCAACGACATCGTCTATGCGAGCCATGTGCTGTTCGCGGTGACGGACCGCGTGCCGCTCGCGCCGCTGCGGCAGCGCGCGGAAAGCGCGTTGGCCGACGTGGTCGCCGCGCCCGATACGTTCGAAGCGGTCGCGCGCGCGTCGTCGAACTGCCCGTCGGCGGAAATCGGCGGCAGCCTCGGGCAACTGCTGCGCGGCGACACGGTGCCGGAATTCGAGGCCGCGCTGTTCGATACCGATGGGCTCGGCGTGCTGCCGAAACTGGTCAACACGCGCTTCGGCTTCCACATCGTGCGGATCGAGCGCCGCGTGCCGGGCGACGCGGTGCCGTTCGACGAAGCCGCCGCGCAGATCGCCGCGTATCTGTCGGAACGCGTGCGGCAGCGGGCGATGCGGCAGTACGTGGCGATTCTCGCGGGCAGTGCGCGCGTCGAAGGCGTCGAATTCGACGGCGCGAACGGGCCGCTGGTCCAATAACGGGGTTTTGCATATGGCAACTCAACAAGGTAACGCCGGGTCGGTCGCGAACGTGCCGGCCATCCCGCTGCGCGCGTGGTCGGTGCTGGCCGCGAGCACGCTCGCGTTCATGGTGTGTTTCGTCGTGTGGATGATGTTCGGCGTGCTCGGCGTGCAGTTGCGCACCGATCTCGGGCTGAACAGCACGGAGTTCGGGATGCTCACGGCGACACCCGTGCTGACCGGCGCGCTGATGCGTCTGCCGCTCGGCACGTGGACCGACCGCTTCGGCGGCCGCATCGTGATGACGGTGCTGCTCGTCGTGTGCGCGGTGCCCGTCTATATCGTCAGCTATGCGACGCAGCTCTGGCAGTTCCTGCTGATCGGGCTGTTCCTCGGCTGCGTCGGCGCGTCGTTCGCGGTCGGCACGCCGTATGTCGCGCGCTTCTTCCCGCCGCAGCGGCGCGGGCTCGCGATGGGCGTGTTCGGCGCGGGCACGAGCGGCGCGGCGGTCAACCTGTTCGTCACGCCGCTGCTGCTCAATGCGTACGGCTGGCGCTTCGTGCCGCGCGTGTATGCGGTCGCGCTGCTCGTCACGGCCCTGATCTTCTGGTTCGCGTCGGCGCCCGATCCGGGCGCGGGCAAGCGCGGCGGTTCGTGGCTCGATTCGTTCAAGGTGCTGCGCGACCCGCGCGTGTGGCGGCTCTGCCAGTACTACTCGATCACGTTCGGCGGCTTCACCGCGCTGTCGCTGTGGATTCCGCAGTACCTGAAAAGCGAATACGGGATGTCGCTCGTGATGGCGTCCGCGTTCGCGGCCGGCTTCTCGCTGCCGGGCTCCGTGCTGCGCGCGCTCGGCGGCGCGCTGTCCGACCGCTTCGGCGCGCATGCGGTCACGTGGTGGGGGCTGTGGGTCGCATGGATCACGCTGTTCCTGCTGTCGTATCCGGCCACCGACTTCGTGATCCACACGATCGACGGCACCGCGACGCTGAACATGTCGATGCCGGTGGCCGGCTTCGTCGCGCTGACCTTCGCGCTCGGCGCGGTGTTCGCGTTCGGGATGGCGTCGACCTTCAAGTACGTCGCCGACGATTTCGCGGACAACATGGGCGTCGTCACGGGCATCGTCGGCCTCGCGGGCGGGCTCGGCGGCTTCCTGCTGCCGATCCTGTTCGGCGTGCTGCTCGACCTGCTGCGCGTGCGCACGACCTGCTTCATGTTCCTGTACGGGATCGTGTGGGTGTCGCTGATCCTAATTTATTTTTCTGAAGTCAAACGGATTCCGGTTGCCGAGGGCTCGCATTGGGGTTGAGCCGCGTGATTGCATCACGCGGCGTGCTTCCGGACCCGTTGCGATTGGGGTGACCTAATTCGTTAGCAATTCATGTGAGGGCGTCGCGTGCATTCGGCGCCAGCACCTTTGCGTTCGCGGTCCGGATGACGTTTGCGATTCTCGGCATTCCGCTCAAGCAGCAGTTGCAACTGATAGACACGTAGTTCGAACTGATTACGGCCATGCCGGTGCTGACGGACTCGCTCGCCAGCGTGCCGCTCGGCATCTGGACCGACCGGTATGGCGGCCACATCGTCTTTCTCTGCACGATCGTGCCGATCCGGCTCATTTCGTACGCGACGGCGCTCTTGCAGCTCCTCGTCCTAGGCCTGTTTTTCGGTATCGCGAGGGCTTCGTTTTCGGTGGGCACGCCCTATGTTGCCCGCTGGCTTCCGAAGGCGCGCCAAGGTTTTGCGATGGGCATATTCGGCGCCGGCAACTCGGGCGCCGCGCTCAATAATTTCGTCGCGCCGGTGCTGATGGTGGCGGCAGGCATATGGACCATCGTGCCCAAGGTCTATTCGGTGGAGATTCTGCTCACGGTCGTCGGCTTCTGGCTCGTGTCGGTTTCCGACCGTTCCCATCGAGCGGCCGTGGCGCAAAGCTTCAGCAGCCAGATGGCCGTACTGAAGGACCGGCGGGTGTTGCGTTACTCGCAATATTACGTCGTCGTACTCGGCGGCTACGTCACTCTGTCGCTGATCCGCTTGGTTTTCCGGACCGGATCTAGAGCGAGTTTGGCGGCGATACGGATCGCAGCGGCTCGTCCGGTGGTCCGGCATGCGTATCGTCGGTTGTCTTTGTGATCTTGTTGTTTGGGAAGCGTCGCGTGTCGTATTTCTTGGCCGCGCCACCTATCAACCGCCGACGAGCGACATGCGCACGGTCGGATAGCCTTTTCCCGGCCGCCGCGCGCCGAGGGCGGCTCGAAGTTCCGAGTACCGGTCGTCGCGGTGCAGCCAGCGGCGGCGTACCGCGGCAGCCAGTTGCTCGACGGGCGTCGTATCGGCGAGCCACGGGCGGAGATCCGTGCCGTCGGTCGCGAACAGGCACGTGTACAGCTTCCCGTCGGCGGACACGCGCGCCCGCGTGCACGCGCCGCAGAATGGATGCGACATGCTGGCGACGAACCCGACTTCGCCGGCGCCGTCGGCGTGGCGATAGCGGATCGCGGTTCCCGCGGGATCTCCGTCGCCGACCGGCATTAGCGGATAGGCCGATTCGATGATCTCGCGCATTTGTATCGCGGTCAGCACCTTGTCACCCGACCAGAAGCGCGCGCCGCCGACGTCCATGTATTCGATGAAGCGCACGGCCACGCCCGTATGCCGGAACTGGCGAACCAGCGGTAATATCTGGCTATCGTTGACGCCGCGCTCGATTACCGCGTTGACCTTGACCGGTGCGAGCCCGGCCGCCTGCGCGGCTTCGATGCCGGCGAGTATGCGCGAAACGGGCACGCTGGCGTCGCTCATGCGGCCGAAGATCGCGTCGTCGACGGCATCGAGGCTGACCGTCACGCGACCGAGGCCCGCATCGCGAAGCGAGCGCGCTTTCGCGGCGAGCAGCGAGCCGTTGGTCGTGAGTGCGATTTCGACTGGCTGGCCGTTCAAGGCCGGCAATGCCGCGAGCGACTCGATCAACGATTCGAGCCCGCGCCGCAGCAACGGCTCGCCTCCCGTGATGCGGATCTTCTCGACGCCGAGCGACGTGAATGCACGTGCGATTTTGATCATCTGCTCGAATGGCAGCCACTGCGACGACGGCAAGAATGCGTAGTCGGCGCCGAAGTTTGCGCGCGGCATGCAGTAAGTGCAGCGGAAATTGCATTGATCGATGACGGACAGCCGCAGATCGCGCAATGGGCGCGCGAGCGTGTCTAAGGACGGGGCGTCTGCCGGTGCATTGCGGTAGGACGCGATGTCGATCGGCAGGGCGGGTGCGATGGAATTCACGATCGGTTCGTCTGCCCGGGTAAGGTAGGGTGGAAGAGCGGCCACGTGCATGGCCGGCAGATGACGCGTTGGCGACGGTATGCGTAGTCGGGGCGCGCGTTCGTGTGATGATACGGGCAGATGCGCAATTTCGCGCTAATCGCGGCAAGGCGGTGCGACATGTGCAGGCTAGCTGTGAAGCGTCAAGAGGTTGTTTCTCGACGCGGGAAGTCTGGCCATCGGCGCAACGCCGCCGATGGCGCTATGGGCACGATGCCAGTTGTAGTGGTGCTGCCAACTCGCCAAGGCTTCGATGCGATGGGCCGAGCTCTGGTATGTCCATGCGTAGGCCCATTCGCGTAATGCTGACTGGATGAAGCGTTCGGCCTTGCCGTTGGTCTGCGGACGATACGCCCGCGTAAATTTGTGCCGGATACCCAGTTCCTGACAGGCTCGCGCAAACTCGTGTGAGCGAAACGCCGAACCGTTGTCGGTTAGCAAGCGATGCACACGCACGCCGAGTCCGGCGTACCAAGCCACTGCATCGCGCAGGAACTGCACGGCACTGCGTTTCGTCTCGTCTGGATGCATTGCCGTGTAGGCAATCCGGGCGTGATCGTCCACTGCGACGAACAGGTACTCCCAGCCAACGCCGTCCACTGTATCGCGCCGATTGCCGGTGACACGATGGCCAGGACGCGCGATACGGCCAAGCTTCTTGATGTCGATGTGCAGCAAATCGCCCGGCGCCTTGTGCTCGTAGCGCTGAACCGGTTCACGCGGTTGCAGGTCGCTCAACCGAGATAGTCCGGCACGCACCAGCACCCGACTGACGGTCGAGGCCGACACTCCCACCTGTCGAGCGATCTGACGTTGCAGCAAGCGCTGCTGGCGCAATTCCACGATCAGTAAGGCAGTCGACGGGGCGATGGCGCGTGGAGAGCGAGCCGGTCGAGAAGAAGCGTCAGCCAGCGCAACCGCACCGCCGGCTAGGTAGCGTGGGGGGGCTTTGATTCCCGTGCGCTTTTCCGGTTAGGTGACCTTAAGCGGGGCAAAGCTCTGGGCTGCCGATCCTGACGCCGGGATGAACGCGCCAGTGAGATAAGAACCTTACCACTACGGCATGCTCGTCCGTTCAAACTCAGATTCCGCGCAACGTGCCGCGGCGGCCGTCAGCGCTCTAGCGGAATTGACCCTGGTCTTCGCGAAGCCGGGCTTCGTGAAAACTTTAGTTCGCGGCGGACAATCGTTTGATTCGCAACGGTTTCGTATCTCTTAGTCGACTGAGACAGGCGAAGTGACATTTCTACTTCGCAGAAGGCGACGACTTTATTTTGCTCTACGGCGATAGCGCAGCGTCTCCACGATCAGCGACAGCGCGGGCGAGGACTGCCGCCTGCTGGCATAGAAGATATGCAGGCCCGGGAACGTCGGACACCGATCTTTGAGGACGGGCAGCAGGCGCCCGCTTTCAACGTGTGGTTGTGCAAGTTGCTCGGGCATGTACGCTAGGCCGAAACCGGCCAAGGCCGCGTCGAGCGCCGGGTAGATGCTGTTGAAGGTCCAGGGCCCTTCTACTCGTACCTGCAGATTGCGCTTGCCCTTCTTCAGCTCCCACGCATATACACCGCCCCGAATCGAGAAACGCATGTTGATGCAGTCATGCTGGGTGAGATCCGCCGGTGTCTTCGGCAAAGGACGCTTTTCGAAGTAGGACGGCGCGCCAACGATGGTCATGTGAATGTCTGGGGTGATTCGGACAGCAGTCATGTCCTTGGCGATCTGGTCGCCGAAGCGCACGCCCGCGTCATAGCGTTCGGCGACGATGTCAGTGAGGCCGGGATCGATGGCGATCTCGATCTTCACGTCAGGGTATTCGGGTTGGAGCTTCGACAGCTTCGGCCACAGTACCGTGTTGGCCGCAAAGTCCGAGGTCGTGATGCGAACCGTCCCGGCAGGCTTGTCACGAAGCTCGTCAAACGCGGCGAGTTCTTCCTGGATCACGTCGAACCGCGGAGCGATGTTCTGGATCAGGCGCTCGCCGGCCTCTGTCGGGGCGACGCTGCGCGTTGTACGGGTCAGCAGCCGCAACCCCAACCGCGACTCCAGACCGCGAATGGTGTGGCTCAGGGCAGATTGCGACACGCCAAGCTGTGCCGCCGCGCGCGTGAAGCTGCGCTCGCGTGCCACGGCGAGAAATGTGTAGATATCTCGGAGGTTGTCGCCTGACATGGATGTACCGGAATCTCTAAGGTCTATAGCGAAGCGCGTCCACCAGCAATGTCATGGCTCTGGACGGTTGGCGACGATTCGGGTAGTACAGGTGCAGGCCATCCCATGTGGGGCACCAGTCTTCGAGAACCGACACGAAGTGACCTTTTGCAATAAAGGGCCGCACCAAGTCCTCGGGCAGGTAGGCCAGCCCGAAGCCTGCTTTTGCTGCCTCGAAAATGTCGTATGCGTTGTTGAAGGTAAGAGGGCCATCGACACGCGCGCTCAGCGCCTTCTTGCCTTTGACGAACTCCCACTCATAAAGGTTGCCATACGTCGTGGTGCGCAGGTTGATGCAGGTGTGCTCCATCAGGTCCTGGGGTGTCCCGGGAAGCTTGCGTCCCGCGAAGTAGGTTTTCGCAGCAACGACCATGATGCGAATATCCGGGCCGATCCGCACCGAGATCATGTCCTGCGCCAGTTCCTGCCCAAAGCGCACGCCCGCATCATAGCCGCTTGCGACAATGTCCACGCTTGCATACTCGTTGATCAGCTCGACCTTGATGTCCGGGTACTTCGGAAGGAACATCGCCAGCTTCGGCCAGACCGTGCTCCTGATCGCGTAGTCGATCGCCGTGATCCGAATGGTCCCCATCGGCTCATCGCGCAGTTCGCTCAGCGCCTGGATTCCTTCTTCGATGCCATCGAACTCGGGGGCGAGGCGATCCAGCAGGCGCTGCCCAGCCTCGGTAGGGGACACGCCGCGCGTGCTACGCATGAGCAGGCGCACGCCGAGCCTTTCCTCCAGCTCTCTGACGGTGTAGCTCAGCGCAGGTTGAGACACGCGAAGCTGGGCCGCCGCGCGCGTGAAGCTGCGCGCTCGCGCTACGGCGATGAAGGCTTGCAGGTCGCCAAAGGTATCTCGTGGCATTAATGAGAGATCTTTATGTGACTCCGCAGAGTCTACCAGTGCCGGCGAGTTTGGCGAAGTCACCAGCATGATTGATGAATTCCGCTTATATCGGCATGCGGATCCAGCCATCTAGTCGAATTCGCGGCAGCACCTTAAATTCGCCGTACCCTAGGTCAGAAGGACGATCACCGGCGTTCGCGCGTTGAATCCGCGGTCTATCGGTGCTGCAGGCAGAAATGCCAGGTAAGGCGCACGTCATCCAGCGTACTTGTCCCTCGGGGCTGGTCATCCGGCTTGATGATCAGCGTGGCCTCCAGGGATTGAACGGGTATATTGATGCAGCTAGGCCCACTCAACATTCGACACCCATGAAAACAGCGCATGACGCACCGCGTTTCGGGCCTCGTCGAGCGGTCATTTTCGCAACCGTGCTGGTGTGCGCGCTGGCGTTGTTCGCCGGACACCACAACGCCTATGCCCAGGAGCCGCAAATGCTGATACGCATTTCGGAAATCGAGATATTCCCCGAGCACCTTGAGGAATATCAGCGCATCCTCAATGAGGAAGCCGAAGCGTCCGTTCGTCTGGAGCCAGGAGTCATGTGCATCTTCCCGAGCGCCCAGAAGGACAATCCGACGCAGATCAGGATTCTGGAAATCTATGCCAGTCGAGAGGCCTACGAGTCACACATTAAGTCGCCGCATTTCCAGAAGTACAAGACGTCGACGCTGGAGATGGTGAAGTCGCTTCGGCTCGTGGACATGCAGGCCATGGATGCGAAGTCGATGCCGCTCATGTTCAAGAAGATGAGCCGTCAACCCTAGAAGCGCGGTGGTGAGAAACAGAGGGCCGTTGACCGAGGATCGGCTGGCTTATGGCGCGTTTGAACCGCCCGCGCCGGGCATGCTGTCCCGTTCCGATGTCACGCTTTGCGCACTGAGGTGCTGGGACGAAGGATCGGTGTCGGTACAGTCGATCGCGCCAGGCTTACGCAGGCTCCGACGGACATGATTGGCATCGTCACCGACCGTACCTTCGTGCCGAAATACGCACGCAATCATGCGGCACTGAACCAACTTCGCGAACTGGCCGATCAGAGCCACATCACATTGCGCGTGGCCCGAACCCTGCCCGCCGAGCAGGCGGTCGAGGCACATCGGCTGCTGCAAGCTGGCGGCCTGCGAGGCCGCATCGTTCTGACGTTCTGAGCTATCCGCAGCGTCCATTCATCAAGCATCAGGAGTAGTCCACATGAATACCATCACCGGCAAGGTCGTCGTCATCACTGGCGCATCGAGCGGCCTGGGCGAGGCCACGGCCCGCCTGCTCGCGGAGCGCGGCGCCGGGCTCGTCCTGGGTGCGCGCCGTCTGGATCGTCTGGAAAAGCTCGCGGCCGACATTACGGCCGCAGGTGGCGAAGCCATCGCCGTTGCGACGAACGTCGCTAAGCGCGCCGACGTGGAGAATCTAATTAAGGCGGCGCAGGACAAGTTCGGCCGCGTCGATGTGCTGGTCAACAACGCCGGCATCATGCCCATGGCGGCCATGTCCAAGCTCAAGGTCGATGAGTGGGACCAGATGATCGACGTGAACATCAAGGGCGTCCTCTACGGGATCACCGCGGCGCTGCCGGGCATGCGCGCCAACAGAAGCGGCCACATCATCAACCTGTCGTCCGTGGCCGGGCTCCGCGTGTCCACCGGCGTGGGCACGGTGTACAGCGCCACCAAGTTTGCAGTGAAGGCGATCAGCGAAGGCCTGCGCGCCGAGGTTTGCCCCGAGGGCATCCGCGTGACCACGTTGTATCCAGGTGCAGTTGCCAGCGAACTCGTGAACGGCAGCACCGATGCCGATGCCGCCGCCGGGATGAAGGCGTTTTACGAAGCCAATGAAATCCCGGCCGATTCGGTGGCCCGCGCCGTGGCTTATGCCATCGAGCAGCCAGAGGACGTGTCCATCAATGAGATCACCCTGCGTCCGACGCGACAAGAATTCTGATGCAGCAGCGCGGCCGTTTGCCTGCGCAGCGTCTTCCTCTTCGATGCGACAGGGGAGGCTGATCCATGCCATCCACCGCCTCCGACCGTGCGACTCGATGGCGCTGAATTAGGTCAGCTTGGTGCCGACCGCGCGTGCGAGTTCGCTCAGTAACAGGTTCTGGAACCGGGTGTCGTTGACGGCTGGCAGCGGTTCCTGGCGGCGCTGATGATGCCAGTAGCCGCCGCTGGTCAGCGCCGCGGGATCGTCGCTGGTCGCCAGCCACTCCTGCGTCAGATGCCCTAGCAGGCTGTTGAAATTCGGAACGGTGTAAACGGGCGTTGCGAGCGGTGCGTTAGAGATATCGTGTTCATGATCTTGGGCAGACGAGAGCGATGCGCGGAATGGACGAGATGCAAGAACCGCTGTTCACGACGGTGAAGCTGGAAGACTTCGTGCCGGCCGATCACCCGTTGCGGCCGCTTCGGCTGCTGGTCAATCAAGCGCTGAAGCGGCTCAATGGGCTGTTTGGCACGATCTACGCGGACAGCGGCCGTGCGTCGATCGCGCCCGAGAAGCTGCTGCGCGCGTTGCTGCTGCAGGTGCTGTTCTCGGTGCGCAGCGAGCGCATGCTGATGGAGCAAATGCGCTACAACCTGCTGTTCCGCTGGTTCGTCGGCCTCGCCATCGAAGACGCCGTCTGGGACCACTCGGTGTTCTCGAAGAACCGCGATCGTCTGCTTGAGCACGAAGTAATCGAAGCGTTCTTTACCGAAGTCATGAGCTTGGCCGACAAGCAAGGGCTGCTGTCCAGAGAACACTTCTCGGTCGATGGCACGCTGATCCAGGCGTGGGCCAGCCACAAGAGCTTCCGGCCCAAGGACGGTTCGGACGACCCGCCAGCCGGCGGTGGTCGCAATGTCGACACCGACTGGAAGGGCAAGCGGCGCAGCAACGACACGCATGAATCGAGCACCGATCCGGATGCGCGCCTGTTCCGTAAGGGTAGGCAAAGCGGAGCCATCCTTTGTTATCAGGGGCACATCCTGATGGAGAACCGCTCGGGCTTGGTGGTTGGGGCCGTGGTCAGCCATGCCGACGGTTTCGCCGAACGCGCAAGTGCGTTGAACCTGCTCGATTGTGTACCGGGTCGTGACGCCAAGACGCTCGGCGCCGACAAGGGTTACGACATGCGCGACTTTGTGCGGGATTGCCGAGCGCGCAAAGTGACGCCGCACGTCGCGCGCAACGACACGCATCAAGGCGGCAGCGCGATCGACGGCCGCACCTCGCGGCACGTCGGCTATGGCATTAGCCAAGTGATTCGCAAGCGCATCGAAGAGCACTTCGGCTGGGGCAAGACCGTCGGCCGGATTCGACAGACCGCGTATCGCGGCATCAAGCGAGTCGACCAGCACTTCAAGCTGACGATGCTGGCGAGCAACCTGACTCGAATGGCGCGAATACTGGCAGCGGTGCCGCAAGGAGCGGCGCGATGAGCCGCCCAAGTGCGATCGCCGCGCGGCGACGCGCCGGCCAGCCCGCTCGCCAGCGGGGCATCCGGCACGATACGTCTGCAACTCGGCCGCTAATCGCATACGAAATCCTTTGAAACACTGCCTCGGTTGTCAAAACGAGGCGCTTTTCAACAGCCTGCTAGGCGCAGGTCGTCCGGCGCCCCGGCGCCGCCCATCTTGGTTGGCACCCAGCCCGGATCGACGGCGTTGCTGTACACCCCAGGCCACAGCCGTGCGATGGCCGCAGCCAGCGTGGTGACGAGTAGCTTGCTGTCCGAATAGCTGCCGGTGGGCGTGCCACCCGTCCAGTCCATGCCGGACAGATTGGTGTTCCCGCCTCGGTGCATGCTGCTGCTGACGTAGATGAGGCGCTGCGGACGCTGGATCAAAGCGGTGAGCAGGTAGGGAGCGACCACGTTCACCACCAGCAGCGGTGCACCGGAAATCACTCCCGCGTTGTGGATGACGGCATCCATCCGGCCGATGTCGTTGACCTGGCGCGCGACGTTACGGATCTGCGCGGGGTCCGACAGATCGCCGATGGTCGCGGTGGCGCCTTGGTCCACAAGTTCCTTCACCGCCGACATCCGGGCCTTGGAACGGACATGCACTACGACGTCGTGTCCCCGGGACAGCAGCGTCTTGGCCGCAGCATGGCCAAGCCCATCGGCCGAGCCGGTGATAAACACGCGAGCCTTGCGGCCCGCGCCTTGTTGCGTGTTGGACATGGACATCTCCTGTCGGGAATTCGGCGGGGTTTGCACCAGGACGGTCGCGGCTGGCATGCCGGCCCGAGCGTCTACCTACCAAGCATAGGCTTGGGGCGCCTCGCCGCCAGGGCCTGGCCAGATCTCGTCGAGCCGGGCCAGCGTCTCTGGCGAGAGCGTCACCGACGGGGCCTTGAGGCTCAGGCGCCACTGCTCCAGCGTGCGCGGGCCATTGATTGCAGCGGTCACGACCGGGTTGTGCAGCAGCCATGCGAGCGCCACGACAGCGGGTGCTTCGCCCAGCTCGGCGCACAGCGCCTCATAGGCTTGCAGTTGCGGGCGGAACTTCTCGATCTGTGCCTTCAGCCGGGGCGTGGCACGGCGTCCTTGCGTGAACGTCTCGTTCAGCACGCCCCCCAGCAGCCCCTTGCCGACCGGACTCCAAGGAATGAGGCCAACGCCGAAGTGGCGCAGGGCCGGGATCACCTCCAGCTCAATGGTTCGCTGGGCCAGGTTGTACAGGCTCTGCTCCGACGCCAGCCCCAGCAAGTGCCGCGAGGCCGCCGTGCTCTGCGCGGTGGCAATGTCCCATCCGGCGAAGTTGCTGGAGCCGACGTAGGTGATCTTGCCTTCGCGGATTAGCTGCTCCATCGCCTGCCAGACCTCCTCCCAGGGTGTGGCCCGGTCGATGTGGTGCATCTGGTAGAGGTCAATGTGATCGGTCTGCAGGCGCTTGAGGCTGTCGTCGCAGGCGCGGCGGATGTGATAGGCCGACAGGTACTTGTCATTCGGGCCGGTGCCCATCGGCTGATAGACCTTGGTCGCCAGCACGATCCTGTTGCGGCGGCCGCGGTCCTGGGCCAGCCAGCGGCCGATGATCTCCTCGGAGGTGCCAAAGCCCTTCTCCATGTCCGGCGACTGGGGCCCGCCATAGACGTCGGCTGTGTCGAAGAAGTTGACGCCCGCGTCCAGGGCTTCGTTCATGATCGCGAAGGCAGTCGCCTCGTCGGTCAGTTCGCCAAAGTTTAGGGCGCCCAGCGCGATCGGGCTGACTTTGAGGCCGGTGCGGCCGAGGTGCGTGTAGTTCATTGCTTGGTACTCCTGCATGGCCCTGCGCGGGATCGCCGCGGCCAGGGCTGTTTCATTGCTCGTTGCCTGGCGCAGACGCGGCCAGCGGGCCATATTCCGGCCGCTTGACGAGGCGCTGGCCGGCGCCTTCGATGTCGGGGCCGTAGACCTGCTGCATCCACTTCTGCGCCGGCACATCCTCCACCGCGACGGAGATGGCACTGGCGTCGAGCGCCAGCACCTCGCTCATGGCAGTGGCCAGGCGCTCGGCCAGTTCCTGCTTGGTGGCGTCGCTGCGTCCTGCGGCCATCTTGACGATGATGTGAGGCATGGCATGTGTCCTTGTCGGGTTGAGGCCTGTGGGCTCGGGAGCGGGCAAACTCCGCTCACCGGGCTCCCGAAAATCAGTGTGCGGTGAAGCCGCCATCGACCGGCAGGCCGACACCGACGACGAAGCTGGCACCGGGGCTGCACAACCACAGCACGGCCGCTGCCACTTCATCGGCGCGCCCCAGGCGGCCAATCGGCTGCTCCTTCAGGATGACCTTCATCGCGTCCGCTTGGCCCTTCAGCATGTCCTGCACCATCGGGGTGTCGACGGTGCCAGGGCACACAGCGTTGATCCGGATGCCGCGGGGCGCGTATTCCACGCCGACGCTCTTGGTCATGCCCAGCACGGCGTGCTTCGTCCCGTGATACGCCGCGCGCTCGGGAAGACCGACCAGGCCGCCCAGCGATGAGTTGTTGACGATCGCGCCGGACCCTTGGGCGCGCATCACGCGCAGCTCGTGCTTCATGCAGGCCCACACGCCGAACTGGTTGACGCCGACCACGCGCTGGAAGCTTTCGACCGGCTCGTCGGCTGCATCGCTCGGTGGCACCTGGATGCCAGCATTGTTGAAGGCCATGTCAAGCCGGCCGTATTCGGCGACGGCCCGATCGACTGTGGCTGCCACCTGTGCTTCGTCGGTGACGTCGCAGGCCACCCCGATGGCGGTGCCGCCTTCATCGACGATCTTCTGCGCTTCCTTGGCCGCCAGTGCCCCGTCGAGATCTGCGAGCACCACGGACGCGCCGCTTTGTGCAAAGGCACGGGCAGCGGCCAGGCCCATCCCCATTGCGGCGCCGGTGACAAAGGCGACTTGGCCCTTGAAGTCATAAATCGGATTCATGTTGTGACCTTCCATGGTTGGGCGCGAATCCACTGCTGCGCAGCAATACGCGCCGGGCATCAAGGCCGCAGCGGCTTGCGCGCGCACTCGCCGGCAGCAATGGAATGGCTGATTCGGAACCGATATGGTCGCCAATTTCAGGTCTACTGAGTAGCTAATGAATGGTGCAAACTCATATAAATGAAATTCACGAATTCTGGACCCCGAAGCAGGCATGCCGGGAAAAGCTCTGGACCTTTGCTTTGAATCGTCGAACAAGCCCGGTGTCCCTCACTGGGCAGTCGCCGGCGCTCGGGCGGGATGAGTCCGCAACCATGCCGCGATGGGCACGGCGCAAAGCGCGAGAAGCGCCGTGATGAGAAAAATTCGGGACAGCCCGATGCCGTTGGCGAGCAGTCCCAGCAGAGGAGCAAGTAGGCCGAGCGCCAGATCGATGAAAGCCGTATAGATCCCCATGGCAAGGCCTCGCGCATCCGCGGGTGCCCGTGCCACTGCTTCGATTCCCAGGCCTGGGTACACGAGCGCGTATCCGAAACCCGCCATGGCAGAGCCTGCGAAGGCGAGCCATGCGTAGGGAGACAGCCAGATCAGGGCCAGGCCGGCGCTCTGAATGACGACGAAGATCATCGCGGTGCGCGCTCCGCCGAAGCGGTCCGGCAATGGGCCGAAGAACAGCCGTGCCACCATCAGCGCCACGGCGAAGGCGGTAAAGGACAGCCACGCAGGTTGCCAGCCGTGTTCAACGAAGAGCAGCACGCCAAACGCGGTCATGATGCCGTAGCCCACACTGGAGAACGCCATCGCAAGGCCAGGTATCCAGACCGCTTTGAGGACGTGCCCCTTTGCCTTGCCGCTTCGCGGTGCGGCTTGGATGGCTGGAATGGACACGACGAGCAGCCACGTGCCCGTCGCGCCGATCAGCGTGATCCAGCCGATCGACGCAAAGCCAAAACTAGCGAGCAGCGAACTTCCTAGCGGTGCCCCCAAGGCTAGCGCAATGAACATGGCCGTGCCGATCCAGGCGATCATCTTGCCGACGTTGCGGGGCCCTCCGATCGATAGGCACCAACTCTGCGCGCCGATCATGATGAAGCTCTCTGCACCTCCAAGGAGGACTCGTCCTGCGATCAGGATGGCGATAGACAGTGAGGGGCGGCCCATCGCCAGCAGCGAGACGAGATAGAGCGTACCTGCAAGGGCCGCCAGCAGCAGGCCCGTCGTCACGGTGAATTTCGGACCGTGCCGGTCTGAAACCGTTCCGGACCACAGCCGGCACAGCAGCGCGGCGGCGAATTGCGCGCCGGAAACCAGGCCGACCGCGAAGGTGCCGAAGCCTAGATCGTCATGGATGTGCAGCGGCAATGCCGGCAGTGCCGCTCCGGTGACGAGGAACACGGCGAAGACGCAGGCCATCAAGGACAGCAGCGTGCGATCGATCGGCAAATCCGGAGGGCTGGGCATCGTGGCGGAGGTTGTAAGGGCGGCGCGTACGCCAGCCGGGATCATGCCGGCGCGAGCCGTGCGGCGGCATCCAGCGCAGTGGATTACTGCTTCTTGCCGGAAAGGCTTGCGACTTGCTGCGCCAGCGCCTCGCGCGCACGGGCGGCCATGCTTGCGTCCACGCGATCGGCCAGGACTTGGGTGAGCTGGCGCAACTGGCCTTCGGTAATGCCTACGTTCATGCTGATACGCATGTGCGCCAGCAACTGTGGTTCCGCGCCCGGCAGCGCCGAGAGCATACCTACCGTGGCCAGCTCACGGCTTTGCCAATCCAGGTTGTCGCGCTCGAAGATGTCGCCGAACAAGTGGGCCCGCAGGTACTCGTTGGCCGTCGGTGCGAAGTCGAACAGCGGACCGCCCACCGGGCCGCCCGAGAGCTTGGTCTGATTGGCGGTTCCCGCTGCCATCAGCGCGTCACCCTTCGGGGTCGGGCGGCTGGGCGCGCTGCCTGGGGCGTCCTGGATGCCGCGCTGTTTGCGCGTCTCCACGACCTTCATCAGTTCGCCCAAGGCGTTGAGACTGCGCGGAAAGCCAGCGTAGGCGTACAGCTGGATCAGCACTTCCTTGGCATCGCTGACCGTCAGGCCGGCGTCCAGCCCCCGGTTCAGTGCGGTGTTCAACTTGGCAATGTCGCCCGCGGCGGCGAAAGCCGCGATCGGCACGATGGCGTGCTGCCGAGTGTTGAGGGTTTCGGATGCGCTGGGCGCCGAGGTTGGGGAAGGGGTCATGGGCTTGGTTTCCTGTGCGTTGGCATCGGTGCCCAGCGCGGTGGCCAGACCCAGGGCCAAGGTCAGCGCGCCAGCATGTAGATGCGTGTTTCGGGACTTAGCGGGCGTTGTATTGCTCATCGGTAACTTTCTCCATCCACGTGACATTCGTTCCATCGACCGTGCCGGTCACAGCCAGGTGGGTCATGGCTGTGTGGTGCGCGGCCCCATGCCAATGCTTGACGCCCGGCGGGCACCAGACCACGTCACCAGGGCGGATGACCTGCACCGGCTTGTCCCACTCCTGCGTCAGACCAACGCCGGAGGTGACCACCAGCCGCTGGCCAGCCGGGTGGGTGTGCCAGGCGGATCGCGCGCCAGGCTCGAACGTGACGAGACCGCCCGATGCATTGATGTTCTCGTTGGTGGGCCACACCGGGTCGACCCGCACGCGGCCGGTGAAGAACCGGGCCGGGCCGGCAGCCGACGGTTGTTCGCCGGCGAGCGTGATTTGTTGCGCGTCGGCGGGCTTGCCGGCCTGCGGCTCGGTAGCAAAGGCGAAGGTCGTCTGCAGGGTGGTGGCGAGCAGCGCGGGTATCAAAGACGGGCGCATGAAGACTCTCTCCTTTCCAGAGTGCGAAGCGGTCAATCGCGCGGAGGCTTGGTCAGGCTTCTCGGGAGACGGCGTGTTGCATCGGCGTCGTCGTCCGGCCCTCGGCAATCAAAATTTTCGTCAGTTTGAGTGCCGCTGAGTAGCCGATGAATTGTGAAAGGTCATATAAGCAATGCTCATGAATGTCGGCGGCCCAGACCTTGATCCAGTGCGTAGGTCAGGACGTTCGTGCCGATGTTGCTCCGGACAGCAGCCACAGACGGCCAAATGGTGGTCGTGCTTCGCGAGTCGACGGCCGACGCAGCGTCTCATCTCGGTGCTGCGGTCGCTGCGTCGGCGCGATTGTCCGGACATCGTGAGCGCATTGAGAGTGCTCGCCGCATGGCCCGCATCCGGCTCACGCCCTCGATGCCAAGCAGAGGCGCTGCGGCAGTACTCGCATAGTGGCAACGTCGATGTCTAGCTTGACCCGACCGATGAGCGTTGCCGCGAGTGGGGCGAATCGGAACACATCGGCCGTGCCGACGCCGCTGGCTTCGACGCGCCCAACGAATACTGGCTCGAAATGTGCAACCAGTCCGCGGTGTGGTGCCTCGCGCGTTGAATCGATAGGATTCGCTTCGGAGAGCTGCTAAAACTTGTGAAATATCCCCATGCCTGCGAACACGCTGCGCGACGGTGCCGAATTGAATCCATCGCCTATTGTCGCCGTGGCCTCTATGATGTTACCTGCTCACGTCGAGCCGAGCGTTTGTCCTGCTGCGCGTGTGTAGGCCTCCGTCGCACACAGTCCGGTTCGTTTGGACAGCCCATCGTGCTGTGTGAGTGTGATCTGCTGATACGTTGCGCCATTGGCAATGATTTTGGCTTGGGTGGCACGCGTGTAGCTGTACCCCGCGTCCGAGTGCCTGCTCTGCGGTAGACGAGTATGGCGAGCCGGACGGGCTGGCCGTCCGTGGTGCGGTTCATTGAGCGAAATGTTCGTTAAATCAGAAAGATTTTTTTAATGAGATTTTTGATATGCAAATAAATCGATCTGATATGGCTGATTTGATCTATTTCCTGGCCATTGCCCGACAAAGGAGCTTTAGTCGTGCCGCGATAGAGCTCGGGGTAAGCGCTTCGACATTGAGTCATGCACTGAAGGGGCTAGAAGGTAGACTCGGTGTTCGCCTACTGAACCGCACGACCAAGAGCGTCACGCTGACTGCGGCGGGAGACGCGCTGGCTGCATCGATCGGCATGCCTTTCGAGGCGATCGACACGGCGCTGGAAACCCTGAATCGCTTCCGGGACGCGCCTACCGGCCGCATTCGGATCAATGTCGCCGTCGAGGCGTCGACGTTGCTGTTAGGACCGATCCTGCCGACTTTTGTCGAACGCTATCCGGACGTAGAGCTGGATATCGTTGCGAGCAACCGCTTGGTCGACGTGACGGAGGGAGGCTTTGATGCGGGTATTCGCTACGGCGGTACGGTGCCGGAGGACATGATCGCACAGCGGCTTTCGGCCAATATACGCTGGGTCGTCGCAGGGGCGCCCGACTATCTTGATCGCTTCGGCAACCCCGATCATCCAAATGATCTGCTCGCACATCGCTGCATCGGCAATCGTCTTGGCGACGATCGAATTTACCGATGGGAGTTCGAACGGGGCGATGAGAAACTCGAGGTGGCTGTGCCATCGTCATTGACGGTCGATCAGGCCGAAACCGGGCTCGTCGCAGTTCTCGGCGGAGCGGGGTTGATGTACTTTCCCGAACCGCTCGTCGCGCCGTACGTGAAGGAGGGGCGGCTGCGTCTCGTGCTCAACGATTGGGCGCCTTCCGAGCCGGGTTTCTACATTTATTATTCGAGCAGACGTCAGATGCCGACCGGCCTGCGCCTCTTGATCGACCTTACGCGTGAACTTCGCCCGCTCGGGTTGTAATGGATGCGAGCGGGCAAGCGTGCTATGCATCGCGCACGCTTGTTCGAAACCCAGGTGACCTCGTGGGCTGTGACGTGTCGAACGCGTACGGATGATGGACCGCCCGTTCGTCAGGTCTGAATGGGCTGGGTGGTATCTGCTTCGGCGCAGGCCTCGTCGAGCCAGATCAGAGCCTGGGCCGCTTCGAACGCGACGAGCGACACCCCCAGTCCGCACAGCAGCAAACCTTCCAGTTGCGCCTTGGTCACGCCGCGCGACAACGCGCGCAACGCATGGACCTTGAAAGGGATTTCACGGCCCAATACGGCCAATTGCATGGCGTAGAGCAAATTAATTCTGTCACTCCAGAATCCCCGCGGTTCAAGGCATGTGGCGTGTGAGTTGACGACATTATTGGCGGTCTCACCAAAATAAAGTCGTCAATTCGCATATGTCCGAATTAAATTTGTCAACTCGCGTCATAGACTTCGAAGCCCGACTGTAAGGCCCTGATCTTATGGACGATTCCCGGCACGCAATGCGGCCGGTTACGACGCCGCGCCCCCGCGGCGCACCCCGGCTGGACGCCTTCAGCCTCAAACTCGATCGTCGACTGACGCTGTTTCAACGTGGCGCGCCCGAACTGTGGCTGCTCATCGAAACGGATCCCGCTGTCCAATCATTTTGCGAGCGGCCGGGTTACGTGCAGCTCAACGGACAGCGCTACCTCGCCGATTTTTGGATCCGCTATGCCGACCGCGAAGAGGTGGTCATCCTGTCCGATTCGCTCGCGGACATGCGGCTCCGTGCTGCTCGCCCCAAGTATGAATTGGACGGCGTTCCCGTCCGGTCGGTGACATCAACCGACCTCGCGGCCGCGCGCGCCTGGATCGATAACTGGCGGCACATGCTGCCCTGCCTGGTCGCGGCGCGCGGGTTGGTCGCGTCTTCGCTCCTACGCGCAGTCGAAACTTTCGTGACGATGCCGCATACCTTGCTCGAGATCGAGCGTGAGCTCTCTGTCGGCGATCCGGCGCTGGTCCGTGCGGCGATTTTCGCGCTCGTGTATGCAGGGCACGTGGACGCGGTTGATCTGCGTACCGAGCCTCTGTCGTTGCTGACGCGCTTCGTCGCAACCGAGGCGGCATGATGGCACGTCGCAAGCCGGAATTTCAGACACTGGATCCGTCGACCTGGCCGACCATCGCGTGGACCGAGTTTGATACTGCCGAAAGGGAATCGATCCAGGCGCGTATGACAGCGATCGAGCAGTATGCGCGTGGCGCTGCGATCAAGGAGATTGAGCAGAGCACGGGAGTCAACCGACGACAACTTTATCGCCTGCTCGAGCGGGCACTCGCAGCGCACCCGGACGGTCGCCTCTATGGCTTTCGCGCGCTGGTCTTGCACGCCCGCGTTGCCGATTACGTCCGTTTGAGTCCGGTGAAACCGAACGGCGAACGCGGAAGCCGCGGCGCCGTCGGCGCGTTGTCGCAACTGCTTGAGCGTTTCCCGGTGCTCGCGGCGTGGCTGCGGTTGCAAATCAAGCAGCACCGCGTCGCGTTGATCGAGATCCGTACCGGCGGAGAATTGCGCACACGCCTACGCGGCCTGCAAGGACTGCATGCGGGCTTTCTGCAGCAATGTCGTCAGTGCGGCCTCATGGCTGCCGACTATCCGTTCAATACGGCGAGCCACGCGATCCGCTCGCTCTCGGCCCGCGTGAAAAGCGAACTGCTGAGCGGATTCGGCACCGCTGCGCGTGCCGCCGGCGCGACGCATCTGAAAGGCCTGCCGCGCAGCGATGATTTCGCTGCGCCCGTCGCGACACGCCCCTACCAGGTCGTTGAATTCGACGGGCACCGGCTCGATATCCGGCTCAAGATCGTGATGCTTGATCCGCTCGGTTTTACGCACGAGTTCGAAATCGAACGCGCCTGGTTGCTGGTGATCATTGACGTTTGCACACGCGCTGTGCTCGGGCATCACCTCGTTCTGGCTCGCGAATACAGCCGCTACGACGTCATCAAAGCGATCGAATCGGCGCTCGAGCCGCATCGAGCCCGGTCCTTCACGATTCGCGAACTCGGCTACGGTCCCATGGATGGGTACCCGTCTCAACGCATGCCGGAGCTGGCGTACGTGACGTGGGAGCGCATCAAGCTCGACAACGCGAAGGCGAATCTCGCCACCGAGACGCTGACCGCTTTATGCGAGTTCATTGGCTGCCAGGTCGCGGCCGGACCGAAGCACAGTCCGGATGAGCGTCCTTACATCGAGCGGTTCTTTGGCACGATCGCCACTCGGTTGTCCTCGCGCTTGCCGGGCTACACCGGCGGCCATCCTCGCGATTTGCGTCGCGCTTTGTCGGACCCAAAGGGGAATCTGCGCTTGTTCGTATCCTTCGACGAGCTCGAAGAGTTGGTCGAATACGCAATCGCGAGCTACAACGGCACGCCGCACACCGGACTCAACAACGTCTCGCCGCTCGAGGCGATGGAATCGTTCGTCCGTGGCCGACACACGCTCGTGAACTGGTTGCCGGAGCCTCGCCGTCGCACGCTGTGCCTGATGCAGTCGGCGAAGCGCTGTCGTGTCCACGCCTATCTGAATCAGGGTATCCGACCGCATATCAACCTCTACGGTGTACGGTATTCGAGTCCCGTTCTGGCTTGCAGCACTGAGCTCATCGGTAAGCAGCTGCTCGTCTACCTGAACGCGGACGACTTGCGCAGTGTCCGTGCATTCCTGCTCGACGGCACCGAATTAGGTGTCCTCGACGCGCAAGGTGCGTGGCACGTCGTGCCGCACAACCTGACCTTGCGACAGGAGATTCGCAAGGCCCAAAGCCGCAAGCGTCTGCGGGCATCACTGGATGCCAGCGGGATCGAGAAGTACATCCGCGCCAAACTCGAGCAAGCGGGGAAAACCCGCCGAGCCGCGTCCGATTTGGCGCAAGCGGCTCGCATTCTGGCGGCCGCGCCAATCGTTCGGACGCCGCCGGGACCGGTGTCGACATCGATGTCCACGTCGACCGCCGTAGTCTACCCGGCTACCAGTGTAGTGCAGCCCGAAGTCCCACAGGTACGTGCGCATCCGCGCAAGCTGAAGATCGGCACCGGTCAGGTAGGTTGATCCAACGTTTCCGAGAGGAGGACACCATGTCAGTCGAGGTTCCACGTCCCATCGATCCGGCGTTGCATCCCTTGGCGACCGGCAATTACCGGATCGCTACGCCCGCCATTGAGGCTTTCTACGATCTTGTCACGAAATGTTTGCGTTATCGCATCATGGGCGCGCTTATCTATGGCCCGCCGCGCATTGGTAAGACCCGGGCAATTGAATATCTGCGCCTACTGCTGGCTCGCGACCTGCCAAAGATTACCAGCTACCATGCGCAGTGCGAGCACAAGCCGCGGCACGCCGAAGGCCCATTCTTCGTCAACTTGCTCGAGGCCGTTGGAGACCATAACCCGAACGCGGGTGTCGGTTCGGCCAAGCGCATGCGTCTGACGTTGCGCATTCGCGAAGCGGCTGCCCGTGCTGGCAGCGGCACCGTGCTGCTGTTTTGCGACGAGGCGCAGCGATACAACGAAAACGAATACGAATGGTTGCGTGACGTTCACGATGCACTCGATCGCCAGCAAATTAAGCTGTTCACGTTCCTCGTCGGCCAACAGGAACTGCTCTCCCAGAAAACCGCCCTGCAGATTGCCGGCAAGACGCAGATCGTCGCGCGCCTGATGGTCGAGGAACTGCCGTTTTACGGAATTCGCAACGTCGCCGATGTCGCCACCTGTCTGAACGGCTACGATCAGACTGCGTATCCGGAGACGAGCGACTGGAGCTTTACGCGATTCTATCTGCCGCAGGCTTTCGACGCCGGCTATCGCTTGCTCGACGACGCGAGTGAACTCTGGCGGGCGTTCGAGGCGGCCCACCACAAGGCCCGTTTGCCGGGCCGTCTCGAGATTCCGATGGAGTCGTTCGCGCGCGCGGTGGAAATCGTTTTGAAGGACAGCGAGTTAATGGATGCGCCTGGTTACTGTCCCGAGCCGACCTTGTGGACGCGCGCGGCGCATCAATGTGGTTACATTCAGTCTCGCCATGCGACCGGCCAGGTCCTCGCCACAGCGTAGCGGAGCGTCGCTCCAGCCGCCGCGCCTGCCGATTCTGACGCTCGACGAGCAAAAGCTGACACCGTCGATGGGCTACGTGTTCAACAAGCGCTGGCTGGACCCCTGCGAATCGCTCGTGTCGATTTTGTGGAAGTTCGAGAAAGTAAATGCATTGCCTGGGAATGTTGTGGCGCGGGTGATGGGCCCCGATGTCGATCCGTACGAGGGCGTAGTACCCCAACTCGGTATCGTCAGTGTTGCGCGGCTACACAGCATCCTCGGTATTCCCTATGCGTCGCTCGAGATTGGACTGCTGCACCCGAGTCAGCGGCGCCAGTACAGTCCACTGTTTCGTCACTGCCGCAGCTGCATTGCGCGCGGCTACCATAGCGTGGTGCACCAGATGCTGAAATTCAACACCTGTCCGGCACATTATCGGCAGTTGGAAACTGCGTGTCGCCGCTGCGGCTATGAGGCCCCCTACGTCGTGAATGTTCGCCTGCTCGAGTCGCCGTATCGATGCGCGATCTGTGGTGGCAGTTACGGAGGCGGCGGTTGGTCGCCAGACAAGGCTTGTCCGATGAAGTCTACGTACCGCAAGGCGTTGACGCGACGCTATTACGAACGTCACCTGGGATAGGGCGCAGATCCGGAAGTTGCACGCGCGATCAACGATCGCCTGTTCAAACGCAAGGGTTGAACATCGCGTGACTGCGACAGCAGGCACTACGGGGAATTGACGCCGGTCTTCGCGACACCACGCGCGGTGACGATTTTATTTCGCGGTACGCAAATCCATGATTTCTTGGCAATTTTCCGATTCCGCGTCGGTGTCGACCTCTGAAGTGACATTTTTACTTCGCAAACGGTGACAACTTTGCTTCGGTCTACGACAGCGTCTGCGGCGTGCAGCCGATCATTGGCGCAATCGATTCGACGGCCGCCCACATCGACGGATGCTCGCTACGCTGCTCGCGTACCAGGCGCACTGCGCGCTCTCGGACTTCCGGGGAAAACTTGCTTGGCTTCTTGTTCATAGCTCCATTCTCTCAAGAGTTGGAGCCTCCACAAAACTCGGGGCGGTTCAATTGGCCAGCTCCCCCCTGAGCAACGTCAGTAAGCGGCCAGCCATAAACTGAAGAAAAACCATCCTTTGGCGGATTGGCAATCCGCATCGTGAAGGTCAAAAATAGACGGACCGTCGTTCACCGCTGAATGACTCGAATCATCGCGAGTCGCATCGAATGACGAGCGTGTCGACGCAAGGATACAACGCGACCTTCATGGAGACTGAGCATGTCGCAGCTTAAAGATTCGGAGCTTTCGGTGACGAAAGAGGGGTACGTGCGTTATGCCGATGCACGGCCGCCACGGAACGAGCTGCCGACCCGGGCGGCCGTCACGGGCGTACGCGCTCGTGACGCAGCAGCGCGCGATTACGACGTGATCGTCGTCGGTGCGGGCTTCGCCGGGCTGACGGCGGCGCGGGATTTGGGCAGGGATGGCTATCGGGTGTTGCTCGTCGAGAGTCGCGATCGAATCGGCGGCCGCACGTTCGCCGCACGCGTTGACGGCTACGACTACGAAATTGGCGGCACGTGGATTCACTGGAGTCAGCCTCACGTATGGTCGGAGGTCACGCGCTACGGCCTGAGCATCAAGGAGTCCATAGGTGCCGCGCCAACGACGATTTCCTATCTTTGCGACGGCGTCCTCAAACGGGCGGCAGCAGAGGAGGTATGGGCAGAGTTTGCCGAGGCGATGGCGGCATACTGCAATGTCGACGGTGCCGAGGCGCGCACGGTGTTCCCGCGAGCACACGATCCGCTTTACTCGGAGGAAATTGCAAAGTACGACCATATCACCCTCGCCGATCGCCTCGCGGAACTGAATCTGCGCCCGGAAATTCGCGACATGATCGGCGCGATGCTCGCGCTCGATTGCCACGGCGATCCCGCAACGGCTGGTCTTGTGGATCAACTGCGCTGGTGGGCCCTGGGAGACTACGAAATGGGCCGCATGTTCGACAAGTGTGGCAAGTTCAAGATCAAGGAGGGCACGACCAGCCTTGCGCTGGCAATGCTGGAGGACAGCAAGGCAGATCTCCTGCTTTCGACCAAAGTCGTGAAAATCGAGCAACGGGGCGATGCAGTCGAGGTCCATACGGCGAATGGTGAAACGCTCACTGCACGGCAAGTGGTATGCGCGTTGCCGATGAACGTGCTCAAGAACGTGGAATTCATCCCGGAACTGAGTCCGGGAAAACTTGCGGCTTCGCGCGAGGAGCATGCAGGGAAGGGTACGAAGTTCTGGGTGAGACTTGACCGAAAGATCGGCAGCTGGTTTGGTATGGCTCCCTATCCGAATCCCGTTCTGGCCGCATGGACCGATACCGAGGCAGAGGATGGCACTTACGTAGTGTGCTTCGGCTCGCCCGATCAAGTCGACGTGTCGAGTCTCGAGGCGGTTCAGACGGCTCTGCATACGTTGTTGCCCGATGCCGCGGTGAAAGCAGTGATTGCCCATGATTGGGCGAAAGATGAAGCGGCGTTGGGCACGTGGTGTTTCTACCGGCCGAATCAGCTCACCTCGGCACTCGCGACGTTGCAGTCCTCCGATAACCGACTGTTCTTTGCCGGTTCGGACTGGGCGAATGGCTGGCGCGGCTTTATTGATGGCGCGATCGAGAGCGGGACAATCGCTGCAGTCAATGTGCGCGCAGCGCTGCGGGACGAGGTGGAGACAGAGCAACCCGTTCGAGGTTGACGATCGACACCTGAAGATGAGGACTGCGTGCGCAGTCCTCAGATTGCCGACGAACTCCACGTTTTTCGGCGCGGGGGTTCCGTTGTTCCGGGAACAGGCCGGAACGGGCGCGGGAGCAAATCTACCGCCAGCGCCACCTTCACTTGGAACGCCGCCGAGTGCGTGTGTCGGGTTCTCTTCGTAGTTTCCCCAGTTCCTTTACCAGCATGATCGCTGGCTCAGGCCTCGGCCAAACCCACTTGTCCGATTGTCCGGATTTGCGCGGCGACTTTAATGGATTACAGCCTGCCGCAGGATCTTGGCTGCAAGCGCCGTGCGGCTGGTGACTTGAACCTTTCCGAAGATATTGTTCAAGTGGCTTTTGACGGTCGCCAGGCTAATGCACAATGCCTCGCTGATTTCCTGATTGCTGCGCCCATCTGCAATCAATCGGGCAATCTGCGATTCGCGTTTTGAAAGCGGAAAATCGTTCAGATACCATTCGGCGTTCGCGTCCGACGCATTCAAGCGTTGGCTAACAAAATTGAACTCAATGAAGCGATGACAATTGGCGACGTCCGATACGACACGTCGCACGTTTTCCTCTTTGCTTTGAGAGTGCGTGAGCGGAATACTCAGCCCGCCACGTAACTGATGCTTGGCATCGCGGAAGAAGAGTTCCACGATCTCGCCAAAGCCATAGCTGCCGAAAAAATCCATGAAACGTTCGCCGAATGGCACACGCGCGGCACCTTTACTCGCGACCTCGACTGAACTCCCCGACAACCAGGCTCGCTCGGTGTTAAATGGATCGACGTCCCGCATTGACGACATGTAGCTCGTCATCAGATCCTCGTCGATGTCCCTTGCCACGAAGATCGGTCCGTCCGCAGACCGATCGACGGTGTAAAAGAGCATCTTGTCGGTTCGCAGGATAGTCGACAAAAACTTCATGGTTTCGACTGCGAACTGGTTGAGATCTTGAGGTTTCATTCCACGTCCACGATGAAAATTTAGGCTGCACGTCAATATCGTCACCCGTCATCGGCCCGTCAACATCGTGTTTACCTGAATTTCCGTGCATGTCCTGCCGCGTGAAAGACAGGTGAAAGAAAAATTCAATCTTGCGATGGATTCCGGCGGCGAGACCGATTGACGACAATACGCTACGTCGCAACCTACGTGGCGCGACGGGTCCGATCGGACCGACACATCGAACCGGAAAACAGGTGGAGACCCTATGTCACAAGCCCTTCGCAGCGAGCTTGAAGCTCGCGTCTCGGAACTCAATAAGGCATGGCCCGAACACGACGCAAACACCATCCATCGTGAATTCTTCTCGCCGCAGGCATGGATCGCTGGCGAAGGTATGCCGGCAGCCGCGCATGACGCCGCAGGAGTCGTAGCAACGCTTCAGCACATGTTCGAGCAGGCTCCGTACGTCAAAGTGGAAGTCGTATCGGCAAGCGCATTCGACTCCGCGATCTCGAGCTGGCTGCATTGGCGGATTACCGATGCTGGTGGAGCGGTCCAGGCCACCATGCGGTCACTGACGCTCTGGGAGCGAGTGGATGGCCGGCTCGTCATCTCCAGCGACTCGTTCTCTGCCGGCGAACTGTGAATGTTGCAGCCTGACAGTCAGTGCATTCGGTAAAGCAATCGCCATGACCGGGTTCGGTTTTTTACCGACACCCAGTGCAAGTGCATTGTGCGGCGGTTCGCGCTTCCGGCAATCGTCTCCGTCGCGCCTGTCACCGGAAGCGCGTATCGCCTGACGTCGCGTTGAATCCGCGGGAATGTGCTGACGAACGACGGTCAGGGCGACGAATACGCCCATCATCGCGGATCCAAGCATGAGCAGGTAGCCGGCTCCTCCGGTCACGGTAATCACGGCCGCACCGGCAAAGGCGCTGAGGATTGCACCGAGCCGGCCGAAAGCCAGGGCGGACGCCGCGGCGGTCGCCCGCACGCCGGTCGAATAGACGTACGCGCAGAGTGCATACATCGTCGACTGGACTGCGTTGACGAACAGGCCGTGCAGCCCGAGTCCCAAGATCAGAAGCGTGGTCTGATGCTTCAAGTCCACGCCGAGGATCAGCCATGCACTGGCGGCGCCGCCGATGCAGCACAGCAGCAACGGGACGCGCGAACCGTTGCGGGCGATCGCCGTCGCACATGCGGGCGCGCCGAGCACGCCGCCGAGATTGTAGGCCGTCAGGCGGTAGTCGGCGATCGTCACCGACAATCCCTCGCTGGTGAGCATGGCAGGCAGCCAACCGCTGCGTCGACGTCCGCATCACCGAGGACGATGAACGGCGCCTTGCCGCCGAGTTCGAGCACGGCCGGTCTCAGATGACGCGCATATTGTTCCGCGATCAAGCGCCCTACGCGCGTGGAGCCCGTGAAGTTGACCCGCCGGACCTTGGGATGGGCGACCAGTGCGTCGACGCTGCGGGCAGCGTCCGCCGGGGCGTTCGTGACGAAATTCACCGTGCCGGCCGGCAATCCGGTCTCCTGCATCGCCTCGACGATGAGGCCATGGGTGTCGCCGCGCGGCACCGCGCCATTCGAACACATGCTGCAGGTGTTCGCCGGACACGGCCTCGGATTCCCGAACGTCGTAGACGAAACCCGATCGATTACCGTGTTGAAGAGTCTCGTCGCCCGGTCCGGCTTTCTGAGCTGGATGCCTGAACCGATGTACGTCACGGAGAACAAGGCTGGCGTCTTCGATACGCTCGAATTGCCGAAGGTGGTCGGGCGGCGCACGTTGACCGGATTTCGGCGCCGGCACGGTTTATTGCCGAGCCCCGCCGTCAAACTGCTCGAACAGTTGAGGCAACTGACGGCAGAGCAACGCTGACCGCTCCCCGCAGTGGCTTGCTGCTGTTCTTCCGAGCTCCTGAAACAGGAGCGAATCAAGCGGCGCATCTATCCGAGCCGGGCGACGCGGCCCCGGACCTGTTCGATTACATCGAAAGGTTTTATGACCCGGTTCGTCGGCATGGTTCCGCCGGCGATCTTTCATCGCTAAACGGCTCGTGAGTGTCTATGAGACGCTGGCGGGTCCAAGCGCTCGCGTCGATTACTTCGACGTTACGATCGTCCAGAACCGGGTCGAGACCGCAAGATGCGGCTAGAACGTGTGCTTGATACCCATCGACACTGCGAGCTGGCTCGACGAATTCGAATTGCCGAAATACGAGAGTTGCGCGTAGCGCTCGAGCGAGCCGGTCACGGGGTTGATACCGATGCCATCGCCAGCCATTTTTTCGAAATTGCCGATGAGGTAGAGCTGCGTTCGCTTCGAAAGATTGTAGATCGTCGCGAGGCTTACCTTGTGAATCTGAGGCCGATCCCCCGTTTCGGATATTTTTCCAATCGTGTATGCGTAGGCCAGACCGAACTGCAGCGCCTCGGAAAAACTGTACAGACTATTGACTTCGGCTGTATCGAATCGCACGTCACTGACCGGGCCGCCGGCCTGGACCAGATACCGACTGGCCAGCAACTTTGCGCGCGTAAGCGTGGCATTCACGTTGAATCGGCCGAAACTGTAGCTGCCTCCAACCCCGTATGTCCGAAGCTCGCTCGCGTTCTGCAGCTGGCAATAGTTCGACGGGCTTTGGCCGCAGCTAAACTCGCCGATATATGCGTTGTTGCCCCCTAAGGCTGCTGTGAACGGATCACGCAGCGAAAGATAACCGGCCGCAACGGAGAGGGCACCAGACTGGTAACCAGCCGCGACGGCCCATGCACGATTGGTCGCGAACGCTCCAGGTTGATTGCCCAGGCTGAACGTGCCGCTGAAGGAGAAGCCACCAAAGGACGGGCTCGTATACACAACGGAATTGTTCACATTGAACGCGGCATTTAGATTGTCGACGTCGCCAAAGTGCGCGCCTGCAAATCCGGACCAGACATTGCTCGATGCGTATGGTGCGAGATACGTCGTGTACGAGTCGAACTGGCGGCCAAGGGTGAGCACCCCGAGTTTGTCGGACTTGAGGCCAACGGTTGCATTCGCGTCAAACAGTCCGTTGGGCTCAAATAAAGCACCGTTGTTCGATTGAAAATAATTCTGCAAATTGAAAGTTGCAGCCATTCCGCCGCCGAGATCCTCCACGCCTTTAATGCCGAATGATGACGGCGCACTGTTACCGGCTGTCATTTGCCACGCGCGTTTTCCCGAAGCACCCGCGCCGTCTGCAATCTGCTGGTTGGACAGGAACGTGATGCCGGTGTCAACTACACCATAAAGTGTGACGCTGCTTTGGGCCGCGGCAATCATCGGTCCGCACGCGAAGATAGCCGCGACAGATGAACAGATTGCGCGGGTCCGAAACTTTGCATGCCTGGCATTGAAAGAGGATGAACTCGCGTAGCGATTCATTACCGAATACGGGTTGATTTTTGGATTGCGCATTCGAACGGCTCCTGGAATCGATGTGTTTCGGTCGAACGCCGCCCCGCAGAGGTCGCCGCCTGCGTTGGACCGATTGATGGGTTTCAGTTGGCTCGCTTACGAGCCATGTTTTGAACTTTCCGTGAAACTCACAACTCGGAGAGGAAGCGCCCCAGACTGCTGTAGCGATCCGGACGAGCCTTGCGCAACCAAAGTGCGTACACGACCCCTAAGAGCGCCAGCGTCGCGATGCCGTAAGGGAAGCAGTAGATCCACCGCGACGTCGATCCAGTCATCAGATCAAGGTGGCTGACTTCCATGAAGACGAACCACGCAAGCGCGATTGCGCTCGCCGCCGGCGCTATTTGCCTCACCCACGCGCTCTCGCCACGACCGCCCCGCATGAAAAAGGCGATCACCGAAAGCGAAGTCAAGCATTGAACCGACAGGAGACCGATGGTCGAGAGTGCGGCCGTATAGGGCAGGACGACGTTCATCGGGTCGGACTTCGACCACGCGAACAGGAGCAGAGCGGCGGCCACGGCGGTAGCTTGCACCGCACATGCAACTACGGGCGCTTGCTGTCCTCGTGATACCGTTGAGAGCACCTTTGGCAGCACTTCCTCTCGCCCGAGCGAGAAAATGTAACGGGACGTGGTGTTGTGGAAGCTGAGAAGTGCGGCGAACAGGCTGGTAAGCATCAGCGCTTGCATCGCCTCGGAAATGAATTTGCCGGCGATTCGCTCTGCTATTCCGTACCACAAACCGGCAGGATCTTTCCCAGCCATGGAGACGACCTCGCTCGGTCCCCAGACGACGATCAGCGCCCAAACGGAGAAGGTGTACAGCACCATGATCGTCGTGATGGAGATATACGTCGCCAATGGAATATTGCGATGCGGCTCCTTTGCTTCTTCCGCATAAATCGCGGTGGTTTCAAAGCCCATGTATGAACCGACGACAAACACGATTGCCGTTCCAAAACCGGCAGTGAAGGTATGCTGCGGGGTGAAAGGTGCGAGCGTATAGCCAGCGGGACCGCCATGCAAAACTGCAGCGACGTCGAATGCGGCGATGACGAGCATTTCGGCGGCGAGGAGGAAAAACAATAATCGACCGCTGATCTCGATGTTGGTGACACTCGCTACGAGAATGACAAGTAGCGCACCCAGGCAGCATATCCACCATGGCACGTCAACGCCAATCCAGTCGTGTAAGCCTGTCGACAGGAAGAATCCAAGCATGCCGTAACAGGCGAGCTGCATTGCGTTATACGACAAGATGGCGACAAACGCTGCACTGATGCCCCACGGCCGCCCGAGTCCCTGAGCGATGTACGCATAGAACGCACCCGCGTTCGTGGTGTATTTGCTCATTGCGGTGAAACCGACGCTGAAGAGCACATAGACCAAGCCGACGATGACAAATACCGAAGGCAGCCCGATGCCGTTGCCCATGGTGAGGGAAACGGGAACCGCTCCAACCAGAGCGGTCAAGGGGCCGTTGGTTGCGATGACGGCCGAGACTATTGCGAAGAGCCCTAAAGCGCCCTTCCGCAGTTGCGGTTGATCTACTTCTCTTGCGGCATCCATGGTGGGGTTCCTTCCAAAATTAGGGCGAAAAGCTGGCGTTGTCGGCTTGTACATTTGTCAACGCAAGTTCTTCTGATCTGTGTTGATCTGTCGCGTCGACCTCTCGCTGGAGACGGATTTCCGTGCGGTACCGGCATCTGTCGAACTGATTTTCTGCGGCCGAAATCAATCGTCAATCATCCCAAAGTTGCAAAGCCAGTGTTTCCCCTAGTGCGGGATACACCCAGGTGTCCCAGGTCGAGGGCACGAATGACGAAAAGGGAGCCACCCAAGCGTAGATTTCAGGTTGGAAGCAGATGCACTGATTCGCGCCATCGTGCGCAACGATCCCGCCAACATTCAGGAGAAGCGTTGGCTGAGCGTTCTTCGACATTTAATCTTCGTTCCAGCAAATAGATCGAGGATTGAGATGAAAACGAAAGCCGCAATCGCCTGGAAGGCAGGGCAGCCTCTCACGATCGAGGAAGTCGATCTCGAAGGGCCGCGTGCCGGCGAAGTGCTGATCGAGGTGAAGGCGACGGGCATCTGCCACACCGACTACTACACGCTGTCGGGCGCCGATCCGGAAGGGATCTTCCCGGCGATCCTCGGCCATGAAGGCGCGGGCGTCGTGGTCGACGTCGGCCCCGGCGTCGGCACCGTGAGGAAGGGCGACCACGTGATTCCGCTCTACACGCCCGAATGCCGCGAGTGCAAGTTCTGCCTGTCGCGCAAGACCAACCTGTGCCAGAAGATCCGCGCGACGCAGGGCAAGGGCCTGATGCCCGACGCGACGTCGCGCTTCTCGCTCGACGGCAAGCCGCTGTTCCACTACATGGGGACGTCGACGTTCTCGAACTACATCGTCGTGCCGGAAATCGCGGTCGCGAAGGTGCGCGAGGACGCGCCGTTCGACAAGATCTGCTACATCGGCTGCGGCGTGACGACGGGCGTCGGCGCGGTCGTGTACTCGGCGAAGGTCGAGGCCGGCGCGAACGTCGTCGTGTTCGGCCTCGGCGGGATCGGCCTGAACGTGATCCAGGGCGCGAAGATGGTCGGCGCGGACAAGATCATCGGCGTGGACATCAACCCGAAGCGCGTCGAGCTCGCGAAGAAGTTCGGGATGACGCACTTCATCAACCCGAACGAAGTCGAGAACGTGGTCGACCACATCGTGCAGCTGACCGACGGCGGCGCGGATTACTCGTTCGAATGCGTGGGCAACGTGAAGCTGATGCGCCAGGCGCTCGAGTGCACGCACAAGGGCTGGGGCCAGTCGTTCATCATCGGCGTGGCGGCAGCGGGCGAGGAAATCAGCACGCGTCCGTTCCAGCTGGTGACGGGCCGCGAGTGGAAGGGCTCGGCGTTCGGCGGCGCGCGCGGCCGCACCGACGTGCCGAAGATCGTCGACTGGTACATGGAAGGCAAGATCAACATCGACGACCTGATCACGCACACGCTGCCGCTCGAGCGGATCAACGAAGGCTTCGACCTGATGAAGGCCGGCGAGTCGATCCGTTCGGTCGTGCTGTACTGACCGGGAGCGCACCGCGATGCTCGAACTCGTTTCCTCGCATGCGTGCCACGGCGGCGAGCAGCGTTTCTACCGTCACGATTCGGCGGCCATCGGCCTGCCGATGAAATTCTCGGTGTACCTGCCGCCGCAGGCCGCGCACGGCCGCGTGCCGGCGCTGTTCTATCTCGCGGGGCTCACGTGCACCGACGAGACGTTCGCGATCAAGGCCGGCGCGCAGCAATACGCGGCGCAGCACGGCATCGCGCTCGTGATGCCGGACACGAGCCCGCGCGGCGCGGGCGTGCCGGGCGAGACCGACGCGTGGGACTTCGGCGTCGGCGCGGGCTTCTATGTCGACGCGACCGAAGCGCCGTGGTCCGCGCATTACCGGATGGAGTCGTACGTGACGGGCGAGCTGCGCGAACTCGTCACGGCCGAACTGCCGATCGACGGCGCGCGGCTCGGGATCTTCGGTCATTCGATGGGCGGGCACGGCGCGCTGACGCTTGCGCTGCGTCATCCCGGGCTGTACCGGTCGGTATCGGCGTTCGCGCCGATCGCCGCGCCGACACGCTGCCCGTGGGGCGAGAAGGCCTTCTCGGGCTACCTCGGCGCCGATCGCGATGCCTGGAAGGCACACGACGCGAGCGAACTCGTCGCGCGCGCCGATGCGCCGAAGTTCGCGGACGGCATCCTCGTCGATCAGGGCCTCGCGGATCAGTTCCTCGCGAACCAGCTCAACCCCGACGTGTTCGA